>JAZGDX010000143.1:0-10613 GCA_036478305.1 Bacteroidota bacterium | reverse complement strand
AGGTCTTCGAGCTCCCATTTGATCTTCGCCAGGCCAAATCGATGAGCAAAAGGAGCGTAGATCTCCAGGGTCTCCTTTGCAAGTCGCTTCTGCTTTTCAGTGGAAAGATACTCAAGCGTACGCATGTTGTGCAGTCGGTCGGCGAACTTCACGAGCATTACGCGGATGTCGTTGACCATCGAGAGCAGAAGTTTCCGGTAGTTCTCGGCTTGAGTGACCTCATGACTGCGAAAGATATCGGTGATCTTCGTGACACCATCGACGATGTCGCCAACCGTGGCGCCGAACTCCGCACGGACATCCTTCACTTCGTATTCGGTGTCTTCTGCGACGTCGTGGAGGAGGGCACTGGCTACAGAGATATCGTCTAGAGGGATCTCGTTGGCGACGATTTTTGCCACTTCGTACGGGTGCTGAAAGTACGGTTCACCGGAAGCACGCATGTCGTGCTTGTGCGCATCCAGGCTGAACTCAAAAGCCTTCCGGATGAGGTCCTCGTCGACGGACCTGAGATTACTCCGGCAGGCAACGAGCAGCTCATCGAGTCTCTTCTGAAGTTTTCCGTCTTCTGCTGTCGATGCCATCAGTTTCTTCGTCTCCTTACGCCGCCGCCTCTACTAATTTCGCTCACACTACTTAACTCCCGTAAAATCCAAGGCTTATCCACCCCTACAAATATAAAGCTTCGGAATTCATTGTCAAGCTTGTGCTCTGACCCCTCAAGCACAGTGTTTTGAAAGGATCCGCATCTCGAAATTTATCGTTGTCATTCGGTACCAAAGAACCTGTCGCCGGCATCGCCGAGACCGGGAAGAATATAGCCTCGAGAATTCAACTGTCGATCCAACGCCGCCGCGTAGATTTTCACGCTGCGATGAGTTGAGGACACCTTCTTTACGCCCTCAGGGGCGGCAACGATACTTACCAGACGGATTTTCTTCCCACCTTTTTTCTTGATGAACGAGATTGCCGCAATTGCACTCCCGCCCGTTGCGAGCATCGGGTCAAGGACAAGAACAAAGCTCTTCTGGAGATTCCTGGGTAAATTTGAATAGTAATCGACTGGTCTCAGGGTTTCTTCATCCCGGTACAGACCGATATGCCCAACCTTCGCTTCAGGAAAAAAGTCGAGAAACCCTTCCGCCATCCCGAGCCCGGCACGCAACACAGGTACAAAGACAAGTTCCACAGCGAGCGAATGACCCGTCATCTTTTCCAGCGGGGTGTGAATTTTTTCCTGTTTGAGAGAGAGATCGCTCGTTGCTGCAAAAGCAATCAAAGAGCTGATCCGGCGCAGAGTACTTCGGAATCGATCGCGTTTCGTCGTCCGATCACGGAGTATTGAAAGGTCTCGCCGAATCAGTGGATGATTAACGATGATCAGATTTTTCATGCGACTACTCTTAGCTTCAATCGGTGAATTGATGCTTCGAAACGTTCGCTGCAATTAGAATCGGATCCCACAGCGGAGCGAAGGGGGGTGCATAAATCAAGTCGAGCTGACCGACGTCATCGATGGTCAGCCGGTGCTGGATGGCAACGGCCAGGGTATTCGCCCGAAGCACGGCACTTTCCGTACCCATGACGTTGGCGCCAAGCAGCCTCTTCGACAGTTTGTCTATGATAAGTTTCACCGTCACATCGGCACTCCTCGGCATGATACCGACCCTGGACTTTCCCGTTATGAGATTCGTCGCCACGTTGAACCCCACCTGTTCGGCCTCGACGGAGCCCAAGCCTACCTGGGCTACTTCGACGTCAAAGACTTTCACGGCAATCGCCCGAATTGCCCCTTTGAAGCGTGCGCTTCCCCCTGCTGCATTTTCACCAGCCGTCCAGGCTGCTTTGCTGGCCACTGTTGCCAGCGGTAAGTAGAAGGGTCGACCACTTACGAGACTTTTGATTTCACAGCAATCGCCCGCTGCATAGATTGAATCGATGTTTGTCTGCTGGCGTTCATCAGTTTTGACGGCACCTGTCTTGCCGAGCAAGACGCCCGACCGGCGAGCCAAGTCGACGTTGGGTTCAACTCCAAGGGACAAGATGAGAATGTCTGCCGGGAATGTTCCGCGATCAGTTACCACGTGTGAGATCGTTCCGGCTCGATCCCTCACCAGTGAGATCGTGTGCCCATTCGGTACAAAATGCACTCCATTCTTCCGCAGCTCCTCAACAACCCGCTCCCGAAACTCCTGCTCCAGACCCTCCATCGGCAACGCATGTTGGTGAATCATGGTCACGTCGAGATCGTTGCGCACCAAGGCCTCAGCCATTTCGATCCCAATGTAACCACCTCCGAGAATAACAGCTTGCTTTGGACTCTCTGCGCTGATGAATTTCTTGATTTGCAGCCCATCCTCAAGCGTCTTCACGTGGAATACATTGCGGGCATCTTCACCTTCAACGCCAAGACTACGCGTCTTTGAGCCCGTGCAGAGAATCAACGCATCGAAATGGTGTTCGAAGACACGCTGCGTCTGGATGTCCCTGACGAGGACGACCTTCTTGACAGACTGGATTTCCTCCACGCGATGGAGTATCCTGGCGTGCACCCCTTTTCTTTGACGGAGTTTCTCCGGAGAGTACACAACCAGCCGGCTGCTCTCCTCGATGTCCCCGGCGACATAGTAAGGGATTTCGCAGATCGCGTAGGAGATATGTTCGCTCTGTTCAAACAGCGTGACCTGAACGCCCGGGTTCACTCGAAGAGCCTTTGCAGCAGCACTCGGACCCGCCGCCAAGCCGCCGATAACGACAATCTGCTTTGACATCGAATGCGCCCAATGTCGCCAGCTATGGCCTACTTCTTCCTCATGACGACTGTCAGAGGAACGCCCTCAAACCCGAAATGCTGGCGGATCTTGTTTTCGAGAAATCGCTTGTACTGATCCCTGACGAGCTCGGGATGATTCGCAAAAAAGGAGAACACCGGGAATTTTCGGCGCGTCTGAGCGACGTACTTGATTCGCACCTGCTTCGCGGATGTAGATGCCGGCGGCCGCTTTTCGATCTCGTTGAGCATGACTCGGTTGAGTTCGGTCGTACCGACCTGTTTGTTGAGCTCACCATGGACAGTCTTTGCGACCTCGATTACCTTGTGGATTCGTTGTTTTGTTTTTGCCGAAATGAAGATGACGGGAATGAAGTCAAAAACGCGTAGCGCCCTCTGGATCTCCTTCCTAAAATGGTCTGCAGTGGTTGTCTGCTTCTCGATCAGGTCCCACTTGTTGATTGCGATCAAGACTCCCCGCTTCCGTCCGACAACCTGTTGAATAACCCGAAGATCTTGTTTCTCAAGACCAGTTGTAGCATCCACCAAGACCGCTGCCACATCGCACCGTTCGACACTTCTGAAAGCACGTAGGATGCTGTAAAATTCCACACTTTCCTTGATTCGACTCTTTCGGCGCAAACCGGCCGTGTCGATCAGCACGATCGATTCCCCATGATGCTTCAACACGGAGTCAATAGAATCTCGCGTCGTTCCGGGGATCTGCGTAACAATAGCGCGATCCTGCCCCGACAGGGCGTTCACGAGGGAGGACTTTCCAACATTGGGCTTTCCGACAATAGCAATCTTCAGGCGCGGATCGATTGCTTCTTCGACGTCGTTCGTCCTGATGTCACGGGTCAGAACGTCGAGGAAATCCCCCACACCGCGACCCAGCAATGCCGATACGGGAATGGGGGTACCGAGCCCCAACTCATAAAAATATCCTATCTCCGATTCGAGTCGGTCGTTGTCGACTTTGTTCACTGCAACTAGGACTCGCTTGTTCGATTTGCGCAACACGCGTGCTATTTCGTCATCGGGGGGCACGATCCCTGTTACTGCATCGACCACAAGGACTACCGAATCTGCTTCCTGGATTGCGATCTTTGCATGCTCACGGACTGCCGCCTCAATCTGGTTGTCCGTCCGTGGGATAAACCCACCCGTATCGATGAGGGTGAACGATTTTCCGGCCCACTCGGCTTCCGCAGTGTGCCGGTCTCGCGTCACTCCCGGCGTCGAATGGACGATGGCTTCCCGCTTTCCAACGATGCGGTTGAACAGCGTCGACTTTCCTACGTTTGTCCGTCCCACGACGGCAACAATCGCCCGACTCATATTCAATGATTGCAAGTCCCTAATTTTGAAGAAGATAGCGAATTCCGACGTGAACTGCAACGGAAGGCGATTCGGCGAGTCAAGCTTCCTTTCGTTCAGCGTACTTGTAGACGGTCGCAAGCGCAGTGTTGAACTGCTCGAAGCCTATCGATTTACAGATGTATGCCACCGCTCCAGTGCTCAGCGCGATTTCGATGTCCTCACGTTTTTCGGAAGTGCTCACGATAACGACAGGAATGGATCGAAGATGCGGATCGTGTTTGAGCACTCGGAGAACTTCGTGGCCGTCCACCTTGGGTAGCTTTAAATCGAGGAGAATGAGGTCAGGAGATGGGAACTTCTCCGGGTTCGTGAACGCAGACCTGCGGTAGAGGTAGTCCAGCGCCTCCTTTCCATCGCGGACGAAAAAGAGATTTCCCGGAACGTGATTTCGCTCCAGAATTGTGCGCGTGAGTTTCAGATGCTCAAAATTGTCCTCGATAATGAGGATGTTCAGATATTTTTCTGTCATGGGGACCGTTCCGATCGTTTCGACACGGTGAAGTAAAACGTCGACCCTTTCCCCTCCTTCGACTCTACCCAGACCCTGCCACCGTTACTTTCGACAATTTTCTTAGCGAGAGTAAGCCCGATTTCCATACCCTCATACTGCTCCGGATGATTGAGGCGCTCGAAAATAACGTAGGTCTTTTCGAAGAATTCGCTTGGAATGCCCAATCCGTCGTCTCGAACGAAGAATCGGTGTTCGGTTTCATTTGATTCGCAACCAATTTCGACGACCGGCCGACCTTTATCACTGAACTTCATGGCGTTCGAGATCAGGTTTCGGAAAACCTTCGTCAGAGCCACAACAGGATACATCACTTTTGGCAACGGTGAAACAATCGTGATTTTTGCATTTTGCTGCTGAACGTAGAATTCCAGTTCTACCTGTAGGTGGTCAATGATCTCGTTTGTGTCAACGTACTCCTCTGCCAAATCTTCCTCTCCGATGCGTGCATACATGAGGAGGTCATTAATGAGAGTCTTCATCTGGGAACTGAGCTTGGAGAGAGAATTCAGGTGATCCCTTGCCTTTTCATACAGATGAGCCCCATAATGATTTATCAGAATCTTGCTGAACCCCTCGATACCTGCCAGCGGTTCCTTGAGGTCATGCGACACGACATATGTGAAATCACTTAACTCTCGGTTTCGCAGTTCGATTTCCCTCGACTTCTCCAGCGTCTGTTCATACAACCGTGCGTTATCGAGCGCCGCCCCGACCACGCTCCCGATAATCGTGAACATCTGGCGTTCTGAAGTCAAAATCTCCCGGGAATGTGTAAACAGTCCGTCCATCGCGCCCAGCACTTCATCCTGCGCTTTCAACGGGATGGCAGCAATTGCCTCCCACCCCTCCTGTTCCGCCATCTGTCGACCCTTTGGCGTGATCCGAGTGTCCTTATGCAACTGGGAGGAGATATACACCGAACGTTCAGCACCCACTGCTTCACCTGTCAGACTCTTATTCACATCGACGCACGAGATGAACGGCAAAACTCGAGAACTCGATTCATGTGCCCAACCAGATTGAGCTGTTTCTCTCCCTTGTCCAACAAATAGATGCCAACGAACTGACCTTTGGTAATGTCTTTGATTTTTGCTATGGCCGCGTGCAGAACCTGATCGAGCTTCATCGGTCCCATCAAAGAATAGGCCACATCGCTGATCGCAATCAGGACTTTGTTCTGTTCAAAGATCTCTTCCTCTCGTTTCTTCCGTTCTGTGATGTCACGAAACACGCACTGAAAGATGCCCTTGTCGACCTCAGCGGTGCTGAAGTCCAAAATGACGAGCCGTCCATCATTCCTCTGCAGACTAATTTCGCCACGTGCCCACCCCCGTTCCTTCAATTCCGAGAACATAGCACCGGCTTTGACACGCTCCTCCGGTGAGAGAACGACCATGAAACTTCTTCCGACCAAATCCTTCGGGTCAAACCCCGTAATATTCTTGCTGAAAGAATTCGCCTCAAGCAAGACTCCTGTTGCGTCGAAAACGGCAACCCCCCTCCCGTGCTCTCTCGAACAGCATGCGGTACCGCCTCTCGGACTCCGCCACGTGAGCCTGGAGCGCGGTCTCCTTTCGTTGAAATCGTGAATCATAGAGTAAATGAAGAACAGTCGTAGGAAGGTCTGGAATGTGGGCTTTCGTCCTGGGAACGATTCCCAGCGCACCTTGCCCGCTCAGTGCACCCGCTTTCGTATTTTCTCCTCCATCCGAGAGAAATACTACCGGAGTAGAAATGGGTTGAGATTGCAGAAATTGCAGCAACTCGAGTCCCGTGAAATGTGGGGTGCGAAAATCTGACAGGATCAAATCGTACTCAGCGTTCAACAGAGCACTTTGAACGTCCTTAAGGAAGGTCACGGTTACGTTAGTAGCGGAGCAACCGGCACTTTCGAAGGGCTTTCGGAGGTGCTTCAATTCGCCTTTCTTATGTTCAACGATGAGAATCCGAACCATAGGAATCCTGAGCTGCGTGACTGACATTACAAATCAGAAACAACCTATGATGCCTTGAGCGACAAGACATTCGATTTGAGTTTTAACCCCAGTTGACGGATCGCCACTCTAAGCAGAGGAACTCAGAATTTCTGCCAGAGCCGTTTGACGGAAACGAGAGTGAACGAAAACGCAAGGCTTCAGCCTGAACCCGCTTCCTCATAGACCTCAAATTTGTGAAACAACTTCAGCTTTGTCAAACGAGTCGAAGACGAGGGACCGACGACCAATCGCAGCTAATTCTGTCAGAATGCCTGCAATACTTGTGGCTTTCCGCGTTGCTACCCTTCCTTGGCGTCGATTTTTTGTGTGAGCCAACCCACAATATTCTGGACGCTCTGCTCACTAACGGTGTGTCCGATGGGATACTCCTGGTACGTCAGGTGGGCGTGGGTTCTTCTGAGGATCTCCTGTGCGCGGCGAGCGAAAGAAACCGGAATCACTGGATCGTGAAGGCCATGAGCAATAAAAAAACTCACACGATCGAGGTCCCCCAGACGAAAGCTGAGGCCGGAATCCTCCGGCACATAACCGCTGTGGGCAACTACAGCGCTTATGACATCAGGCCGCGTGAGAGTGATTGCATAGGCCATTACGGTACCCATGCTGAAACCAAAGAAATAAAGCCTCGAGGGATCGACCGGATATTCTTTCCGGATGTCGTTGAGAAAGGAGCTCAGCCTCTCGTAACTCTCGGCAAACTGATTCGGCTCGGGTGCACCAACTTGTAGTACCTCGTACCAGGCGTACCCTCCCCCAAAGCTGAATGGATGCGGCGCCCTCACGGATATGAAAAGCAGACGCTCATCGAAATAGGGAGTGAGCCCGAGCAAATCGTTCTCGTCGGTTCCACGACCATGTAGGAGGACCATTGTCGGGTACGGCGGCCCCGGCTTTTCCAACGCTGGTGGGATAACACGATGAATGAGAGAGGATTCTATTTGCTTCATCGAAGATTACGGTTGCAGCGCATTCGGTCCGGACTTCTCCACCGGCGAATTAGGAGTAGTTAATGAAGCCTCAATTGTGGGCCGCCTCGTCTCGAGCCATTCAGGCAGAGTGAGTCGCGTTCCGAGCGTGGCTTCATCTTCGTCGACGAGAAACCCCGGGCCCACCGTCGCAATTTCGAGAATGTGGTCATCCGGGTCGCTGAAGTAGATCGACTTGAAATATTTCCGGTCGAGCACCGGCGTTACCCGAGTCCCTTGAGAGAGGAGCCGTTCTCGCCATTCCTCCTGCCTCTCGAGGCTTTCCACCGCAAAGGCAAAATGATGGGTCAGTCCGGCGCCCATTCTTCCCCTTCGCATGGCCGCCTCGTTGTACCCAAAATACGTGACCAACGTACCCGGAGTACCACGATCTATGCCGAAGTAATAGTGCGGAGCGGCTGTGTCATCAAAGTTGAACGTTTTTTTCACGGTGCTAAGCCCGAGCGTCTCCGTGTAGAAGGCGGCTGTCCGCTCGACATCCGATGCAATCGCCGTGATGTGATGAAGTCCGCCGATCCTCATATCATCGGTGAGAGCGGGCACAGGCTCAGGCCAGTTGACCGAGGCAATCTTGCTTTCGTCTCTGCCCCGGCGAGTCAGCTCAGTCGGTGGGGTGATGGAAGTCGTGCCGAGCCGGTCCGGTGGTTCATCCACAGCGAAGCCGGCTCCTCTTGTCGCAACTTCAAGGAGTATGCCGTCGGGATCCGTAAAATAGATGGATCGAAAATAGCGCCGGTCGTATGGCCCCGTGACGATTAAACCGTGGTCCGTGAGCCAACGTTTCCATTTGAGCTGGGCATCGTCGGTCTCGACGAGCAGCGCAACATGATGAGTCGTGCCGATCCCCCACTGGCCCCGAGGTACTCGGGGCTGGCCCTGGTGAAGTTGCCCCCACTCAAAGAACGTCAGAAGAGTTCCGGGGCGACCGACCGCGTCCCCAAAATAGAGATGGTAGCTACCCGGGTCGTCAAAGTTCACCGTCTTTTTGACCAGCCGCAATCCAAGGGTACGGGTATAGAAATCCACCGTCCTCCGGGCGTTTGCGCAGATCATGGTGATATGGTGGAGGCCGAGTAAGCTCATAGCGCAGTGGCAGTCATAATACAAAAAGCGAGCCCGTTGTTGAACTCGCTGAACGCTCAATTACCGAAGTTCGCTACATCCTCGAAAAAATGGCGCACAAGCCGGCTGAAAGCCCACGATCTCACAGCCGCATGTGAACCAGCCTTCAGCCGAAAAGCATCTCTATTGCAAAAATCTCGTCGGGGCGGCCGGATTCGAACCGGCGACCCCCTGGTCCCGAACCAGGTGCTCTACCAGGCTGAGCCACGCCCCGAGAAATCTTGTCTTCGTTACACTAAGAACTTGTACGGCCTCTCCCTATGTACACATAATACATCTCTAACCATATCGATTCTCCGCCGGAGGCTGTCAGCCATAGGCTGATGAACCTCCGGCTCAATGCGCCTTGCGCCAAAAACATTGGCGCACAGGCAGGCGCAGAACCCCAGACCTTGGCGCCGGAGGCGCCACGCTTTAGCCGGCCTGCTCCGAAACAACACCTCAGGAAGCCAAAAACATCCGAATCAACTTACGAAAACAGACCAAGAAAATCAACGCTACCTGAACAGCAACAGAACGCCCATGGCTATGACTGCCGTCGCCACGGTACCTCGAAATTGCCGCTCGGTGAACCGTTTCAATAACCTCTTTCCTATCAACGTCCCGAACATCGCAAGGAGGACGAGCAGGAACACTGGCAGCCATTGTTGAGGCAACGCTTCATGCTGCGCAACCATGTAGACCGGAATACGCGTCACGTCGATAATAGTGGCGATCACTGTTGCTGTAGCGATAAGGGTCTCTTTCGATACGTTGTAGTTTAACAGATACGCGGATCGGATTGCTCCTTGATTGCCAATCATTCCTCCGAGGAAGCCGGAGAGAAATCCTCCGAGGAGATCAATCTTCTGTGGGAGTCGAATCTGCCGTTTGTGGGGCACCAACTCATTCAAGCCGAATAACATCAGAAAAACAGCAAGTATGACCACGATGAGGCGAGACACAACGAGCAGCTGAAGAGATGCCCCCAAACCGGCTCCCGCGATGCTAATGAGGCCGAACCGACGCACAATCGAGTAATCTACGTGTTTCCTGAACAATGCCAGCTTAAAGATACTGTTTGCCAGGTGTATGACCGCAACGAGCGAAACAGCCAACTTCACGTCGTAGGCAAGTGCAAAGACAGGCGTCAGCATTGTGCCGAGGCCAAAACCTGCAACCAGGGTCAATGCTGCTGCTACGACCGTAGCGAGATACAACAGCAAATGATCGAGAACAAGTTCCACGAAGGATCAGTAGTTTTCTTGTCATTCCCGGAATTTGCGCGCTATCGTCTGCGCCACAGCGGGGAACTCGGCTTCGTCTTCGACGTGAATCCACAGAATTCTCTTTTCTTTTCGGAACCAAGTCATCTGTCGCTTCGCATACCTCCGGCTGTTTTGCTTGATCCGATCGATCATCTCCGCCTTCCCTATTTTTCCAGCAAGGTGGTCGAACACTTCGGTGTACCCGACTGTTTGAAGGGCGTTGAGAGACCCATCGTATCCCCGGCTTCGAAGCTCCCTCACTTCGTCCACCAGTCCTCGGTTCATCATCCAATCCACGCGTCGGTCGATACGATCGTACAGCTTTTTTCGGTCCCAATCGAGCCCGAAGAAGTGAGCTTGAAACTGAGGCTTGGTTTCTTGCGATTTGTGGTGCTGCGATATCGGTACCCCAGTAAGATGGAACACTTCGAGGGCTCGAATTATGCGGCGTGTATTGCCCGGTACCATCTTCATTGCGGAACTGGGATCGACTCGACTGAGCTCCCCATAGAGAGCCTCTTTCCCTTCGTCCCGGAGACGCTGGTAGAGTTTCTTCCGGAGTGCTGCATCGGCGCCGGGTCCCTCAAACAGACCATC
>JAZGDX010000142.1:0-2307 GCA_036478305.1 Bacteroidota bacterium | reverse complement strand
AAACAGGAGACCGGCAGATCGCATCGGGTAGGGGTTACCAACGGGCAGGATAAGAGATGGAGGTTCTATGTGAAGCGAAACAAATTTGTCTCGAAGCTCAAGACACCGACCTAGCTCCTGTACTCGTTCATTGAATGCCAACTACCTGCTATTGAATCCCAAGTTCCTTGAGGAGGAAACGGCCGGTGTACGAGCGCGGCGCCTTCGCTACCTTCTCCGGTATTCCCTCGGCCACAATCCTGCCACCTGCATCCCCGCCTTCCGGACCAAGATCGATGATCCAATCCGCTGTCTTGATGACGTCCATGTTGTGCTCAATGATGATGAGGCTGTTTCCTTTGTCCACCAGTTTATTGAGCACTGACAACAGCATTCGAATGTCCTCAAAATGGAGACCGGTCGTCGGCTCGTCCAAAATATAGAATGTTTTCCCCGTCCCGAACTTTGAAAGCTCTGTTGAAAGCTTCACCCGCTGTGCTTCACCTCCCGAAAGTGTCGTGGCTTGCTGGCCAAGTCTGATGTAGCCCAGCCCCACATCGGAGAGGGTCTGCAGCTTTCGCCGGATGCGCGGAATATCCTGGAAAAACTCCAACGCCTCTTCAACTGTCCGACCGAGAATATCTGCAATCGACTTGCCTTTGTACTGGACTTCCAGCGTCTCCCGATTGTAGCGCTTTCCTTTGCAGACATCGCAGAGCACATAGACGTCGGGAAGGAAATTCATCTCGATCTTCCGAACACCATCCCCATTACACTCCTCGCACCGGCCGCCTTTGACGTTGAAGCTGAACCTGCCAGCACGATAGCCTCGGATCTTTGCCTCCGGTAGCTGTGTGAAAAGGTCCCGAATGAACGTGAAGAGTCCCGTATAGGTTGCAGGATTCGAACGCGGGGTGCGTCCTATCGGGGATTGATCGATGGCTATCACCTTATCGATCTGATCGAGACCTTCTAATGCCTCATACGGTAGGGGCACATCCTTCGACTTGTAGAACTTCTTCGCCAGAATTCGGTAAAGGGTTTCATCGACAAGGGTCGATTTTCCGGAGCCGCTCACGCCAGTCACGCAGACAAACATGCCAAGCGGAATGTGCACATCAATTCGTTTGAGATTATTACCCCTCGCACCTCGCAGCGTCAGGGTCCGGCCGTTTCCACGACGGCGACCCGAAGGCACCTCGATTCGTCTGTCGCCGTACAAATACTCAGCAGTCAGGCATTTCCAGTCAATGCCATGCGTCGCTTGGTTCGCGCCACTCGTGATTGCAGCTCGATTCTTGCTGGAAAATGATCCCCCATTCTGAAGCTTTAATCTACTGGGATGACCGGTTGCCACCAGGAATCCACCATGTTCACCAGCCCCGGGGCCAAGATCCACCACATAATCTGCGCTTTCGATCATCTCCCGATCATGTTCCACGACAAGAACCGTGTTCCCGAGGTCACGGAGATTCTTGAGCGAGCCGATCAACTTGACGTTATCACGCTGATGCAGGCCAATGGTCGGTTCATCCAGGATGTAGAGCACGCCGACCAGCTGACTCCCGATCTGCGTTGCCAAGCGAATCCGCTGTGCTTCCCCTGCGGAGAGTGTCCTCGCGGAACGGTCCAGTGTGAGATAATCTAGCCCGACTTTCAACAGGAAGTTCAGACGGGATTTTATCTCCTTGAGAATCTCACGACCAATCTCTGCCTGCCGCTCACTGAGGTTCAAGTCTTCAAAAAACCGCCGGACATCCAAAATCGACTTCTTGACGATATCCGTGATCGTGTAGGTACTTCCCGTCCTCACGTCAATAAGCTTCACCGCGAGACTCTCCTTCTTGAGTCTTCCCCCTCCACACGTCTCGCAAGGGAGAGTATTCATGTACGACTCAACCCACTCCTTGACGCTGTTCGAACTCGATACTTCGTAGTGGTGCTTCAGGCTGTCGAGAAGTCCGCTGAATCGATGCTTGTACGTTACTGTCCGACCGTTGGCATAGACGTACTCGATCTCAAATTTCTCCGTACCCGCACCGTTCAGAAGCACCTCTCGCGCCGCCTTCGTGACCTTCGTAATCGGAGTGTTAAAATCAAACCCGTATTTTTTCCCAACGGCCCGAATTTGGCTGAACATCCACGTTGGACGCGGTTTTCCGAGAGGCGCGAGCCCCCCCTGATTGATCGACTTGGAATCATCCGGGATAATCAGGTTGATATCGAATTCTTTCCTGTCTCCCAGGCCATGACATTCACGGCAAGCTCCGTACGGCGAGTTGAACGAGAAGGAATTCGGCGCCAGCTCTTCATAGCTGATGCCGCACG
>JAZGDX010000141.1:0-3603 GCA_036478305.1 Bacteroidota bacterium | reverse complement strand
TTGCTGTTCTTCGCACCGGCCATCACGATGCGCCTCATATCCGAAGAGAAAAAGATCGGAACTCTCGAGCTCCTCATCACAAAACCGGTGAGCGAATTCGAGATCGTTGCCGGGAAATTCCTCGCGGGATGGGTGCTCGTCCTGATCGCGCTTGTCCCGACGCTCAGCTACTACATCAGTCTCTCTGCACTGGGTGACCTCGATATCGGTCCCGTCATCGGTGGTTACCTCGGCCTGGCGCTCGTCGGTGCGGTCTACATCAGCATAGGGTTGTTCGGCTCGAGTCTGACCGAGAATCAGGTGGTCGCGTTCATCGTGAGTTTTCTCATCATCTTCGTGTTCTTCTTGCTCGACAAGATTCTCATCTATATGCCTGTGGGAGTCGCTTCGGTCGTGGAGTTTCTCGGTATCGATTATCATTTCGGCAACATCGCCCGGGGGGTGATCGATTCACGGGACGTGATCTACTATTTGTCTCTAGTTACCGCGTTCCTCATTTTTTCAACGGTTTCCCTTCAGCGACGGAACTGATAGCTGTTCGCGGCAAGTGAATCCGGTCTGGTTATGCATCCAAGAGAACAAAAAAGACAGACGCTCCTTCGGTTCGGCCTCCTCGTTGGAATCCTGATTCTGGCGAATGTCATCTCCGTTCGAATCTTTTACCGACTCGACCTCACGGAAGGGAGCGTGTACACCCTGTCCGATGCCAGTAGATTACTGGTCGGGAAACTTGAGGACAAGTTTCTCATAAAAGCCTTCTTCTCCAGCGAGCTCCCGCCACCGTACAACAATAACCGCCGATATCTTCAAGACCAGCTCGATGAATATCGTGCGTACTCCGCGGGGAACTTCCAGTACGAGTTTATCGATCCCACGAGCAACACTGAGCTGGAGCAGGAAGCGCAGCGGTACGGCATCCCCCCCGTTCAGGTGCAGGTGCTGAAGGAGAACAAGTTTCAGGTAGAAAAGGCGTACATGGGCATCGTAATGCTGTACGGTGACAAGCACGAGGTCGTTCCCGTTATTGAGACCACCGGCAATCTGGAATACGATATCAGCACGACGATCAAGAAGCTCTCGACGAAAGATCTACCGAATATTGCGTTCTCCACAGGACACGGGGAGCCGGGACTCGAGAAACTGACGGCAGTCAGGCAAACGTTTGAAAAACAGTATGAGGTTGAAACTGTCGACCTGAAAGACGGCAAACCCGTTCCAGCTGGTGCCTCAGCGCTCCTGATCATCGGACCGAGCGAGAAATTTTCGGATGAAGAAAAATTCCAAATAGACCAGTACTTGATGCGCGGCGGTCGAATCGCGCTCTTCCTGAACAAGGTGCAGGCGAACCTTCAATCGCAGCGTGCCTCCGTTGTTTCGCTGAACCTGGACGATCTCCTCGAGGCGTACGGGGTCCGAATCAACAACGATCTCGTTCGGGACGTGCGCTGCGCGGAGATCGCGGTGACGCAGCAGCTCGGGTTCATGACAGTCCAGAATCGAATCCCGTACCCTTACCTCCCGATTGCCGGCGAATTCAATACGGAGAGCATGATGGTCAAGGACTTGCGCTCCGTATTCCTCTTCTTCGCGAGCTCGATCGACACGACGTTGGCGCGGTCCAGAGGTCTCGACCTGACAGTCCTGGCCAGCACTTCGAACCGCTCCGGAAAGCAGGAAGGATTCTTCCGCCTCGACCCTACCCAGCAATTCACCGAGGAAATGTTCAAGGAGTCCCATCTACCACTGGCTGTGTCACTGGAAGGGACGTTTCGGAGTCTGTATGCGGATACATCGACCGCGAATGATACGGTTTCCACTCAGGTTGCAACGAAGCTGACGGAAAGTCCGCCGACGAGAATTGTCATCGTCGGCGACGGAGATTTTGTGCAGGATCAGTACTTAGGCCAACGTGACAACATAACTTTCGCGAACAACGTTGTCGACTGGCTTATTGACGACATCGGATTAACACAAATCAGGTCGAGAACGATTGCAGCAAAGCCACTTGAGGAAGTCTCGAACAACACGAAGACGATCCTGAAATATATCAATATGATCCTTCCTCCGTTCGTCGTCGTGGTCGCAGGCGTTGTCCGTTGGCGCGTGCGTATCGCTCGCAGAAAAACGATTCAGATGACCTGATCGCAACCGGCAACGACCATCATGAACCGGACAACAGTCCTGCTTACCGCGGTCTTTCTCGTCCTCCTCGCGGCTACGGTATACCTTCTCTGGCCTGAAGGGGAGCGACAGGCAAGCTATGAACTGGTCGACCGATACCTCGAGGTCGATTCTGCGAAGGCCACGATGATGGCCCTCCGCTCAAACGAGACCGTCGTTCGCTTTGAAAAGATCGGAGGGGAATGGTTTATCACGGCCCCGCTGAAGGACAAAGCTGACCAGACGAGCATACTTCAGTTACTCGCTCAGACCAGATCATTCGAGGTGAAGAGTTTGGTTTCCGAGAACCCGGCTCGGCAATCGATGTTCGAAGTAGATACTTCTGGCACCCTGCTTGTGTTTGGGGGCTCGGATGGAACCGTTGACTCCCTCATAGTCGGCAAGAGTGCACCGAATTTCCTGGACCGATACGTTCGGAAGGTTGGTTCGGACAAGGTCTATCTTGCGGGCGGACTGAAATCCTGGCTGCTCCGGCGCAAGGTGAAGGAGTGGCGTGACAAGACAATTGTTAACATGCCTCGGGAATCGCTCCAACGCGTCGCAGTTACGCTTGGACGTCCTGAGAGGACACCTTCGGAGAATTCATACATCCTGGAAAAACGAGAGGACCGATGGTTCGTCGGTCCGGATTCAACGAAGGAGTCAGCCGTGAATTCTCTCCTGCGCGCGTTGAGCCCGCTCAAAGCGGATGACGTAGTCGATTCCTCAGTCACACTGCCTCCGAAACCCTCCGTAGAGGTCGAGGTGGTTGGCGACGAGACGGTGACCCTCCGGTTTTTTCCCATCCCCAGCGATACGCTCAAGTCCTGGGTGACTGCATCGAACTCAGCGCGGCTCTACAAGGTGAGTCAATGGTCCGTAAAGCGCTTCATGAAATCGAGAGATGAATTTATCAAGTAACGGAGAGCTGTGCATCGGCCCAACTGCGTTGTCGACCCGCTGAGGACTGAGGGTGCAGAGGGACTATGGAGTGGCTCTGATTCCGATCCGTTAGACATTGAACCGGAAAAAAATTACATCCCCATCCTGTACGACGTAATCGTGTCCGTGAATGGCCAGCAATCCTTTCTCCTTCACCGCGTGTTCAGAACCGATCTGTTGTATGTCCTCGAAGCGCATCACTTCCGCACGAATAAACCCACGCTCAAAATCAGAGTGAATCTTGCCGGCAGCCTGCGGCGCCCTTGTTCCCTCCGGTATCGTCCACGCGTGTAACTCTTTTTCGTTGTGCGTGAAAAACGTGATCAAACCAAGTAGCCCGTAGCCCTCGTGAATCACCTTATCGAGCCCAGACTCCTTCAGACCAAGGTCTCCCAAGAAAGACTCCCTCTCTTCGTACGAAAGGTCTGCAATCTCAGCCTCCATTTCTCCGTCGACCACGATCACCTTCGCTCCTTGTTCACGTGCAATTTCCCGGACCGC
>JAZGDX010000140.1:0-4851 GCA_036478305.1 Bacteroidota bacterium | reverse complement strand
CTCGAGCGCCAACCGCTCTCGAACGGTCTCGGCAACGATCAGATGTCCGAGGTGGGGAGGATCGAATGTCCCGCCGAAAATACCGATGTTCATGAGGCAACCTCAACCAAGACGCGATGAAGTTCCAGCGCAGTTTTCCTCCATGAAAAGAGTTTTACACGGTCGAAGCCTTTCGCTCGGAGCCTGTTTTTCCTTACATCGCTCTCCGCTACGGTAATCAGAGTGTGCGCAATAGCCGAAACATCCGATGCGTCCACGAACTCGGCTGCGTCGCCGAGCACCTCCCGGACAGCCTTTGTGGATGAGGCGATAACCGGTATTCCACATGCCATCGCCTCGAGCGGTGGAATACCAAAGCCCTCGTACAGAGATGGATACACAAACACGTCCGCTGCGGAGTAGAGTGATGCGAGTTGATCCTGCGAGACATACCCGAAGAACTTCACTTTATCAAGGATATTAAGCTGTCGGGCCTTGTCGTACAGGGAAGGATAGTACCGTGGGTCCAGGTAACCGACGATATGCAGCTCATGAGGAATTTGACGGGACGCCTCCGCAAAGGCAGCCAGAAGCCGGCTCAAATTCTTGTGCGGGAACAAGTTTCCCACGTAGAGGGCAGACGGACGATGCTGTTCCCGGGATGGGCGCTCAGAAAACGAAAACGCTTCCCGGTCATAGCCGGCATAGATGACGTCGATTTTCTCCTCCGGGAGACCATAGGATTCGATGAGATCTTGCCTCGTGCTGTTCGAATCGGCGACGATTCGCGCTGCGGATTTCAGAATCCTGGGCAAGATCGAGCGATAAAAGTACTTTTGACGTGGATGGTAATTGGGAAAAAACAACGGGACCAGATCATGGACGACGATCACCTGAGGCACAGGTGAGTTGAGTATCGATTCGAGTGGCGTCGGGCTGAAAAGGACAGCAACATCATGTTTTCTTAAGTATTTCCGCAGCTGGAAGTGGGCCCAGAGCAGCCGAGCGACATGTCCCCGCAGTCCAAATGATGTCCGAACGAAGACTCCCACTTCACGCAACGAAATACCACTTTCGGGGAATAACTCCGGAGTGGAAGTGAACACCGTAAGAGAGGGAGTGAGCTGAGAGAGTTCGCGAACTACATTAACGGTGTATACTCCGAGTCCGCTCGATCTTGGGTCGGTAATCGTGGCGTTAATCGCTATTTGCATGGAGTTATTCAGCAACAAGACGGTGTCCAATATATTGTCTTCCTTTCTAAGTAGCAAGCGACCGCTCGTTGACATTCGAGCTTGTGTTTCGTACATTGTCGCTCGCCAGTCAACTCTATGACAACGCCCGCCCAAGTTGCCAAGAACTCCCTCCTGCTCTTCAGCTCCCATCTCGTCGCGAAAATCTTCCTCGTCCTGTCCTCCATTCTCCTTGCCAACTATCTTGGTGTTCAACTGTTCGGGACGTACTCCTTTGCCTTCGCTCTTGCAGCGCTCTTTGCTCCCCTGTGTGACCTCGGAGCCGATGCATATCTTACTCGGGAGCTAGCGCGAGAGCAGTCTGCTGATCCAAGGAGAATCGCCGCAATTCTAAGCCTGAAGGCTGCGCTGGCACTCATCACCTTTCTCCTCATTGTGGCAGCCCTCCAGCTTTTCGGGTATACAGAACCTACGAGCACCATCGTGTACCTCGCGGCGTCCATCATGATCTCGCGGGTTTACATCAACACATCGTTCGCGGTCTTCCGGGCATTTCAGAGAATCAAGTATGAATCAGCTGTCATCGTATTGCAGCGAGCGCTGGAATTCCTGGTCGTCCTCCTGGTGATTGCACTTGGCCTCTCGATTCTCCAGCTGCTCCTCCTGATTCTGATCTCGCTTGGGGCGAGCGGTGTTGTCTCCTTCACCCTCCTGAAAAAGAAGTTTCTCCCCCACCCCCTCCAGTGGCGGCAGAGCGATATTCCGGCTATGCTTCGTGGTGGTCTCCCCTTTGCGCTTACAGCGATTTTCGTGACCATCTATTTCCAGATTGATTCGGTGATGCTCTCAATAATGGTGGGGGATGAGTCCGTCGGCGCCTACCGATCCGCGTACAACTTGATCTTTGGTTTGTTCATCTTCTCAGCAGCCATCGTTACGACTCTGTATCCCTTCATCGCCAGGTACCATCAGACAGACAGGAAGTTGGCGGTGAGTGTTGGCCAGCGCGCTGTCCGGTATTCACTCATGGTCGGAATCCCGATCGCTCTAGGGTGTTCACTCTTCTCCTCGGAGATTATGGACTTGTTGTACTCTGATGAGTACCTTAACGCAAGCATCACTCTGTCAATCATTATCTGGGTGTTGCCAATGATGTACGTGACCAATATCCTAGGACATGTACTCGGAGCGATCCAGCTGCAACGCATGGTAGTCTTTGTCTCGATAGTGAATGCGCTGTTCAACGTCGTGCTCAATCTAGTCCTCATCCCGCTGTACGGTCAGGACGGAGCTGCATTGGCAACCGTTGCAACCGAGTTTCTGGGCCTGATCATTCTTTCAATTGTCGTCTGGAGCAGATTCGGACGGTTTGTGGAGTTCGCAGTCACCGGCCGTATTCTCGCTGCAAGTGCGCTGTTGGTGCCACTATATCTCTTTCGAGATTCTCTCCACTTCTTGGCGATTCTCCCTCTGGCAATTTTTGCGTATCTTTCAGCCGCGATCTTGTTAAAGTTATTCTCGGTAGTGCAAGTGAAGAATCTCTTCACACAGATGATCCAGCACGTTCGCGAACCATGAGAAAGACGGCCTTCGATCCAAACGCATTCGTTGGATCCGCGAAAGCAACCAGAAAATACCAGCGAAAGTATGTCCGGTATTTTCGGCCCAGCCAACGAGTTCTTGACATCGGATGCGCTAGCGGTATATTTCTGGAAATACTCCGCGACTCGGGAGTGTCCGGGGTCGGTGTCGATACATCCGCCCAGAAGGTCGCCGAATGCAGGGACAAACTCCTTGATGTCTACCGTGCTGACGCATTTCAGTTTCTAAAACGACCATCTGAAAAATTTCATGGAATCTTTTGTAGCCATTTCGTCGAGCACTTTTCTCCCCCCAGAGTGCTCGACTTTCTAGCACTAGCCCATCAAGCTCTTGAATCCGATGGACTGTTGATCATTATCACACCGAATTACAAGAACATCGACGTCATCAGTGAAAGATTCTGGCTGGATATAACTCACGTGCGTCCTTACCCTCTTCCCCTACTTGAAAAGATGCTGGAATCGTCCAAGTTCACGATTATTTCCGGCGGCATCGACTCCGACACGGAACAAAAGTTTCCCAGACGAAAGCCCTGGCTCGGATTCAAATACATCATGACAAAGATACGGTTTGGCGAATACTTCGGCAAAGGTGATTCATTCGTCGTAGCGAGGAAATCCTGAGAACTAACAAATGAAAATAGTCATTGACGGCCGGTATATGCGGCCGGGGCAGACAGGGGTAGGCATATTTACTGAGAACGTTGTGCGAGAGCTTTGCGACCTTGGCCGCAGCGACGAATTTGTCCTGATCGTTGGAGAAAATCCAAAACAGCTCATCGCGGATAATCTTCAGGTCGTTCGCTACAGCCTGCTCAGCAGAAGGTTTGTGCATCGAGTCTGGGAGAACACTTTTCTACCTATTTTTCTGCATCGTGTCCGGGCAGATATCTATTTCACCCCATTCTTTTTCCTCCCTCTCTTGACGCATAGACGCTTCGCCCAGTATTCTTCCAAGGAGCGAAATTCGTCCAGCAGGCCCAGGTATGTCATGACAGTTCATGACCTCATTCCTTTTGTCCATCCAGAATTAGCAACGTTTCGCTTGAGGTCCCGGCTTTGGCTATTCTTTCCTCCGTCGCTTCGCGTAGCCGATGTGATCATAACCGATTCTATCGCCTCCAAATGTGATATCGCTCGACTGTTCAAGTTTTCTGAAAACAAGATCCATGTGATTGCTCTCGGCAAAAGCAAACAATTCACACTGATTACCGATCAAGCTCTTCTGGCGAGGATTCGAGAGAAATACCGACTACCTCGGTCATTCATTCTGTTCGTGGGGACCATCGAGCCCCGGAAGAATCTCGACGTGTTATTCCGTGCCTACGGTGAACTTCCCACCAGCTTGCGTGACACTGTGAAGCTCGTTGTGGTCGGGGGGTTGGGTTGGCAGTTCGATCGGATGATTTCGTCCCTGAAACGACGGGGGCTGGAGCGTGACGTACATTTCACCGGGTACGTCGCTGAGGAAGACCTGCCTGCGCTCTACAATCTTGCGACCATTTTTGCCTATCCCTCCCTGTATGAAGGCTTCGGTCTTCCCGTGCTGGAAGCGATGGCATGCGGTTTGCCGGTCGTGGTCTCGAACGCATCCTCTCTTCCGGAAGTCGTGGGTGAAGCTGGAATCAAATTCGACCCGAGGAACGAGAAGGAGCTCGCACGGATTCTTGAGGCGCTACTCCGGGACGAAGGTCAAAGAGAGCAACGTTCGCGTGCGAGCCTTGCGCAGGCGCAACGATTTTCCTGGAGAACAACCGCAGAACAGATCCTCAACCTCTTCCATTCAATCTATGCCGACAAACCGGTCGGATAAAGCAACGCTGACAGCTTCCTCCGTATCACCCCGATTTCTGCCACATACCATTCCCGGTCTTTTGAAGCGCATCGTCGGCTCTGATCTTTGCGAAACGCTAACTCCGTTGCGAGACGCACGTACCGCCCACGGTCGACATGGGGAGGATACCATCCAGCGCGATTCCGACGTGAGGTAAATGGCAAGTACTCCAGATGTTCGGTGGGAATGACGCCGTTCTTTGCTTCCTCGCCCAGCTCCCGCTGAATCATCTTGCTCTCAAAAG
>JAZGDX010000014.1:0-2595 GCA_036478305.1 Bacteroidota bacterium | reverse complement strand
GGTGATTGTTCACGAAGATATCGTACGACAGCTTTCTTCAAGAATTCAGAGAGAGCTATCACCGATAGATGTAATTTTCTATAAACCGGGCGGAACGTTTCCCCGGGTTGCATTTCCAACCATAGATGACGAGTGGCAATCGTTTGAATAAATCGTTCAGACCCTGGTCATGAAGAAGTCGCCAGAAGTGGGTCGTGACGCAAGCCAGACGGACACAGCTCTTCTCAGCATGAACGTGCCTCCAAGAGCAATCATTCTAACGTGAGATGCCTCGCTGTGCGACTCACTTGATCAGGTTTTCGTTTCTGAGGAAGCTCGAGCTTGAATTCTCATATCTTACCGGACATCGAGTGGACGCAACGGTAATAGCCCCGAGAGCGGCAAAGGAGGTTTTGCTTAATGGCAATCGTGTCTCGGGTATCAAAAAGCGACATCAACCTGACGGTTTGTTGGAGCTGGAGATAAAGTTTCCTGGGTCCGATAGAAAACAGAAAGTCGAACTTTTCTTCTAGACCGACTGTGAAGGTCGCACTCTTCGAGAAACCGGATAGTCTTACGGTGACCACAAAGCCTCTTCGCGCCCTCGCTGATGATGAGGTTCTGGTGAAGGTCGAGGTGTGCGGCGTTTGTGGAACCGACGTCCACATCGTCGAAGGTTCGTCTCGGTCGACTCCGCCCGTGGTGCTCGGGCATGAATATGCCGGTGTCGTGGAAGATCTTGGCAGAAAGGTTAGGGGTGTAAGCGCTGGTCAGCGTGTTGCCGTTGATCCCAACATTGCCTGTGGGCGCTGCCACTATTGCCGTCGTGGTCTCGTGCATTTATGCAGCGAACTGAAAGCGCTTGGAGTGGACATCGATGGCGGGATGGCAGAATACTGTGTGGTACCGGCCAATCAGGTTTACGTGCTGCCGGACGGGATGCGATCCGAAGTCAGCGCGTTCATCGAACCAGTTTCGTGCGCAATTCATGGCATCGACAGGGCGAATGTCCACACGGGGGACACGGTGGTTATTCTCGGTGGGGGCACTGTCGGCTTGATTATGCTGCAACTTGCCAGAAGCGCAGGAGCGGCACGTACGATTGTCGTAGAGCCTCTTGAACATAAGCGTGCAATCGCCACACGACTTGGCGCCGATGTCATGCTCGATCCGACGGAACTCGATCCCAAATCGGCTGTCTTTGACTTGACTTCAGTTGGGGCCGATGTAGTAATCGAATGTGTAGGCAAGCCCGAGACGATGGAGCTTGCAGTCGAGCTGGCAAGGCGCGGTGGGACGGTTGAATTCTTCGGTGTTTGCCCTATCGGTGCAACGATCCCTGTAGAGCCAAACCGAGTGTACTTCAAAGAGCTGACGATTGTCGGGTCCTACGTGAATCCGTACACATTCTCGCGTGCCATCGGTACACTTCACTCGGGGAGAGTAAGCATCGGGAGTTTTCAACTAAACATGTTTTCATTGGACGGGGTGCACGAGGCCCTCGAATTTCAGCGTGAGGGGAAGACGATCAAGAGCATCATTCAGCCCAGCGCATGAAGGTGGTTCCGGAGGTTACCTGTATTGGTGAACTGATGGTCGATTTTGTTTCGATCAAGGCGGGTGTATCCTTGGCGGAATCGTCAGGATTCTTCAAGTTTGCCGGAGGTGCTCCGGCGAATGTTGCAGTCGGACTTGCGAGACTCGGGACGAAGGCAGCATTTGTGGGGAAAGTGGGTAACGATTCGTTCGGGAAATTCCTCGGCGGACAACTTCGCAGGGAAGGAGTTGATGTCCGGGGTCTTTGTTATGACAAGCGATACAAAACTCGACTTGCGTTCGTATCGCTGACAAAGTCCGGTGAGCGCGACTTCGAGTTTTGGGAGCAACGTCCGGCGGATGAGCAGCTTGAGAATTCGGACGTGGACGTCGATCGAATCGCAGCCTCGAAGATCGTGCACATCAGCTCGTTTTCGCTTCTGTCAAATCCCGCCCGCTCCACGGTATTGCGGGCCGCGATTGATGTCGGCCAGCGCGGATGTGCGGTGTCATTCGATCCCAACCTGAGGCTTTCGCTTTGGAAGTCACCCCGAGTAGCGAGAATGCAGGCACAGCAGGTGGTGAAACTATCCACCATACTCCGGCTGAATGAGGAAGAGGCAAGATTCCTGACCGGCAAGCAAAAACTACAGACCGCTGCGGAAAAGCTCCTGTCGACAGGCCCTAAGATCGTCGTTGTGACGCTCGGCGGAGACGGATGTTTTTTCCAGACGGCGAATCATTCTGGATTCGTAAAGGGTTTCACGGTGAAGGAAGTCGATACTACCGGCTGCGGCGATGGGTTTCTCGCCGGTTTTCTTCATGGGATCGCGCGGACAACAAAGAAGCTGAAGGAGCTTTCGGCAAAGGACCTGCAGTCCATATGTCAGTACGCGAACGCCGTCGGAGCTCTCACCGCAACGCGACGCGGTGGAATCTCCGCACTGCCGAATTCCCATGAGACGGGAAAATTCCTGAAGAAGCGTACGAGGATCAGATGACGAACGTGTTCAGAATTGCCATCGTTGTTTTGTTCGCTCTCCAGTGTTCAACACCAACGCAAGAACGGACGTCGGTTGT
>JAZGDX010000139.1:0-3460 GCA_036478305.1 Bacteroidota bacterium | reverse complement strand
TCGGAGCGAATTGTACCGTCGGACCGCAGCGCATGTTTAGCATCATCCGATCGATGTACAAGGACGGTGTTTATCTCTCTGCTCAGCCCGCCGCGGGCATCCCGACGCTGAAGGATGGTCGGTCGATTTACCATGCGACTCCTGAGTATCTGGCAGCGTATGCGCGCGAGCTCGTCGAGTCTGGCGTCACGTTGATCGGTGCCTGCTGCGGCTCCACCCCGTCCCACATTCGAGCGATCGGCGACGCTATCCATGGCATCCGTGTTGGCAAGATTGAGGCGAAACCGCGCTCCGCCGCGCCTGTTGTCGTCAAAGATCGCGACGCACAAGTCTGGGATTCCGGTGTGCGATCGAACTTTGCCCAGAATCTCGGCAAGAAGTTCTTGAAGACTGTGGAACTTGACATTCCTCGGGGGCTCGAGATTAATTCTGTTCTGGAAGGAGCAGCCACTCTCAAGACACTGGGCATTGACGCGATCGATATAACAGATGGTGCCAGAGCGCGCCTGAGGATGAGCTCGATTACCCTATCGTATCTTCTTCAACGAGACGTGGGCATCGAGGCGATGACCCATCTGGCAACGCGCGATCGCAACATGATCGGACTGCAGGCGGAACTCCTCGGAGCCCATGCGCTTGGTCTCCGAAACATTCTCTGCATTACCGGCGATCCGACAAGCATTGGCGATTATCCGCACGCGAACTCTGTGTTCGATGTGGATGCAATCGGATTGATCCGTGCGGTTAGATCTATGAATGAAGGGACGGATTTGATGGGAAATTCTATTGGCAGGAAAACTTCGTTTCTGATTGCATGTGCGGCGAACCCGGTGGCGATCGACATCGATACCGAGTTGGACCGTACCCGGAAGAAGGTCGAGGCGGGTGCGCAGGTGCTGTTTACGCAGCCAGTGTACGAGATGAAGACGCTCGAGTGGTTCCTAGATCAAATCAAAGACCTGCGAGTCCCCGTGATGCTCGGGATATTACCCCTTCGGTCGCACAAACATGCTGAATTTCTCCACCACGAGGTGCCCGGTATACGCATTCCGGACACCGTTCGTGAAGAGATGAGACGTGCTGGCGACAAGGCCTCTCGTTTGGGCGTTGAACTGGCAGTCAATCTGCTTAGGGAGGCAAAGCCATTTGTCCAAGGGGTGTACATGATGCCCCCGTTCAAGAAATACTCGATCGTTGCTGACATTCTCTCCGCACTCAACTGATGTTACACTCTGCTCGACATATCATACGGGATCTTCTTGCGGTCTGTCATCGTATGTATGAAAAAGGGTTCGTGACTGCAACTGATGGAAACGTGAGTGTTCGGCTGGCGGATGCCGGTATTCTCGTAACGGGGACCGGAGTCTGCAAAGGGTTTGTGACAGAGGATGACCTGGTCGTTGTAAACGAACGAGGAGACGTCATTGTCGGAAATACGAGTCCGTCGAGTGAACTCGGTTTGCACCTGTTCATTTACCAGCAACGGAGTGATGTTCAGGCGATCGTCCACGGGCATCCGACCTATGCCACGGGTTTTGCGACAGCGCGAATCCCGCTTACTGCATGTCTGTATCCGGAGATTATCGTAGGATTGGGATCGATTCCGCTCGCCGAGTACGCAACACCTTCCACACGAGAAGTCGTCGACGCCATTGCGCAGTACGTATCCAATGCGGATGCGATCCTACTCGCTAATCACGGAGTTGTCGCGTACGGAAATACGTTGAGTGATGCATACTTCAAGCTGGAGAAGGTCGAACACGCCGCGCACATTACGTTTGTTGCCCGCTTGCTTGGCGGAGAGGTTCCTCTCACTTCCGGAGAACTGGAGAGCCTTCGTCGTATTAGCTTGGAGAGCTACGGAAAGGAGTTTACGAGCAAGGTGGCGTGTGAGCCGCGATTGTGGGACGGCGGAAGGGATGAGCGGACAGGTCGTGTGTATGAGGAGGAGGAAGTTCGTCGGATGATGGAACGCGTCATCGAAAAGATGGAATCTCATAAGCCCACTTGAGAGGAACATGAGGAAGAAGCTCCGGGTCGGTGTTGTCTTCGGTGGTCGGTCAGTGGAGCATGAGGTCTCACTTGTCTCCGCCACATCGATCCTGAACGCTCTCGACAGGGAAAAGTATGACATCGTTCCGATCGGCATCACGAAAGATGGTCGATGGTTGAGTTCAGCGGAGACCATTCGTCTCCTGAAGTCAGGAGAGATTCCCGATAACGAACCTGAGTGCGTTCTCGTCCCGGATCCTACAAAACAACGACTCATGCGAGTCAACTCAGAGTCCCTTGAGGTCAGTGTCGATTCGTCAGGTGTTAACCGCAGTCCGCTCGATGTTATCATTCCGGTTCTCCACGGGACGTATGGTGAGGACGGGACGATTCAAGGATTATTCGAACTGGCAAACATCCCGTATGTTGGGGCTGGAGTGCTTGGCTCTGCGGCTGGGATGGACAAGGTAATAGCGAAACAGCTGTTTGAGCGTGCCGGACTTCCAGTCACAAAATACGTGTGGTTTCACTGGGATCGATATCGAGTGGATTCAAAATCGATTCTTGAGATGATCGAGAAGAAACTGCGGTATCCGTGCTTTGTCAAGCCGGCAAATTTGGGTTCGAGTGTCGGCATCACTAAGGTGCACAACGCCAGGGAGCTTGTCGCAGGTATCGAGCAGGCAGCCGATTTTGACCGGAGGATCCTGGTAGAGTGGGGCGTCAAGAACGCGCGGGATATCGAGTGCAGTGTGCTCGGCAATGATGACCCGCGGGCATCTATACTCGGGGAGGTGGTTCCATCCAACGAATTCTACGATTACGATGCGAAGTACGTCGACGGGAAATCGGAAACGATTATCCCTGCGAAGCTGCCCAGGCAATTGGTGCTGAGAATCCAGAAATACGCGATGGCGGCATTTCGTGCGATAGACTGCGCGGGGATGGCGCGGGTGGACTTTCTCGTTCAGAAGAAAACGAGCAAAACATACATCAACGAGATCAATACCATCCCCGGGTTTACATCGATCAGCATCTACCCAAAGCTCTGGGAAGCATCAGGGATGCCGTACCCAAAATTGCTTGATACTCTGATCGAGCTAGCACTCGAGCGGCACCGGGAGAAAAATCGCCTCAAGACGACCTACAGACCGAAAGCGGATTGGTACAGGGGCTGATCGTGGTTGGCTAGTCGCAGCTCTATTCCAACGCCGGTTTTGCAATTCAGAGGGGAAGTGCTAAATTAGAATCGTATGGAAGACCTTTTCCTGCGGAAGCGGCGAAAGACGCGGTGGATCGGCGGTCGATTCAAACTATGGAGGAACAAGAAACTGCTCCTCCGACTGCTTGTCCTTATCCCGATCCTTCTGTATATCCTGTTCAACAATAAGGGAATCGTCCAGCGAATTCGGCTTGAGGTGCAAAAACGCGAGATGGAGCAAAACGTGCAGGATGCGGAGGCCGAGGG
>JAZGDX010000138.1:0-5544 GCA_036478305.1 Bacteroidota bacterium | reverse complement strand
TATGATGTTGATCGAGCGAGGAGATGCGGATCTGGTCGTCACCGGAGGTGCTGAAGCAGCCATCTGCCCGATGGCGATCGGAGGATTCAACGCCATGAGAGCACTCTCAACCCGCAACGATGATCCCGAGAAGGCGAGTCGTCCGTTCGATGCAAAGCGAAATGGGTTTGTGGTCGGAGAGGGTGCAGGAGTTCTGATCGTGGAATCGCTCGAACACGCGATGAAGCGAGGGGCACCGATATATGCAGAGCTGGCTGGTTTTGGCCTCACGGCCGATGCATACCATATCACAAAGCCCGCTCCGGGCGGGGAAGGAGCAGCTCGCGCAATGGGGATTGCCATTCAAGATGCACGTCTCTCTCCGACGGACATCGATTATATCAATGCACACGGCACGTCGACGCCGTTCAATGACAAGGCGGAGACCGAAGCGATCAAAACAGTGTTTGGTGATCATGCGTACAAACTGCACGTGAGCTCAACGAAGTCGATGATCGGACACCTCCTTGGGGCGGCCGGAGGGGTTGAAGCAATCATCACAGTGCTCGCTATTAAGAATGATACAATTCCGCCGACAACTAACTACGAGTTTCCGGACCCGGAATGTGACCTGAACTACGTTCCAAACGAGTCGATCAAGAAAAAGGTGAACGCGGCTATCAGCAACGCGTTTGGCTTCGGAGGTCACAACGCGTCGCTTGTCCTAAAGAAGTTTCAGGTGAATTAATCCTACAGTATGCGACTGCTGCAAAGGTTCTACCGGCGGCTGCTAAACAGAGTACGACCGAACTTCCCTGACTTGCCGGTAGATTTCGTCAGACTGGAAAGTCGGATTGGGTACAGAATCCGCGACCGCAACCACTTCTACCGAGCCCTCCTCCACCGTTCCTATTTGCAATACCCACAAGGAAGGAATCTGAAATCAAACGAACGGTTGGAGTTTCTCGGCGATTCAATCCTGAATCTTGTGGCGGGCGAATACCTCTACCATAATTTTCCCGATGCGACGGAGGGAGAATTAACAAAGATCCGCGCACGGCTCGTGAATCGCAGGGCGCTCGCTCGATACGCCAAGGAGTTGGATTTGTGGGATTTCATCCTGATGAGCTCCGCGACAGCTCAGACTCTTAACAAGGGATCAGATTCGATTCTTGCAGACGCGTACGAGGCGATTATAGCGGCAATTTACCTGGACGGGGGATATCAAGAAGCGAAGCGCTTCGTCGAACAACACATCCTCGCCGCCGCTGAGAAAGGTCCGCTAGACGCAGGTGACGAGAATTACAAGAGCATGCTGCTCGAATATTCCCAGGCCCATGGGCTCGGGCTGCCACGGTACAACATAATGAAAGAGGAAGGCCCTGACCACGATCGAACCTTCACCGTGGAAGTCGTGGTTGGAAACAGGTCACTCGGGATCGGAGTTGGGAAAAACAAAAAGGCTGCGGAGCAAAACGCCGCTGCACGCGCTATGCAAAATATTGGCACACGCTCCAATCATACTTACATCGCCAAGTGACGGCTTCGGAGTCAAAACCTGATGACTATCGGGACAAAACAAGTTTGAGGTGAGGACGATGCCTGAACCTCTCATGTTCGAAAAAACTCGACCCGGGCGCAAAGGCTACTCTCTCCCGGCCCTGGACATCCCCGAAGAGTCGGTTGACTCACTGCTACCAAAGAAATTTCAACGAACAACGACGCCAGCACTTCCGGAACTTAGTGAGAGCGAAGTTGTACGCCATTTCATTCGACTCTCGACCCTCAACTACCATATCGATAAGGGTTTCTACCCTCTTGGATCCTGTACGATGAAGTACAACCCAAAGGTGAACGAAGTCTCGGCGTCAATGCCAGGGTTTCGCGACATCCATCCCTTCCAGCCGATTGAGACGATCCAAGGTGCCCTGCAACTGATGTATGAGCTTTCGCAGTACCTGAAGGAAATCGTCGGCATGCACGCCGTCAGCCTTCAGCCTGCGGCTGGCGCACAAGGGGAACTTTGCGGTCTTCTGATCATTCGAAAATACCACGAGAAACAAGGTAGGGCTCGGAAAACGATTCTCGTCCCTGACTCCGCCCACGGAACCAATCCTGCGAGTGTCTCGATGGCTGGCTGCCGGTCGCTCACGATTCGTTCGAACGAACGAGGGATGGTCGACATTGAGGATTTGAAACGTCATCTCGACGAAGACGTGGCCGGTTTCATGCTGACGAACCCCAACACGCTTGGTATTTTCGAAGAGCAGATCCTCGAGATCCAGAAACTTATCCATGGTATCGGTGGGCTGATGTACATGGACGGAGCCAACCTCAACGCACTGCTAGGGATCACGCGGCCCGGAGACATGGGATTTGATTGCGTGCATTTGAATCTGCACAAGACATTCTCAACTCCACACGGTGGCGGTGGTCCAGGAGCCGGACCGATCGGAGTCACCGAGCGGCTCGAGCATTTCCTACCGGTACCGACGGTCGAAAAAGTGGGCGAAAACTATGTCCTGAACCACGACCGACCTGATTCGATTGGCAAGGTTCATTCTTTCTACGGTAATTTCGGAATGCATGTTCGTGCCTATACTTACATTCGACTGCATGGAACGCGAGGATTGCGTGAAATAGGCGAGCATGCTATCCTCAATGCGAACTACCTCTTGAGCCGACTCAAAAACTACTTTGAGCTCCGCTACAAAGAAACCCCAATGCATGAGTTCGTTCTGTCGGGAGATCGTCAACGGGCGATGGGTGTACGCGTGACGGACATCGCAAAACGCCTCCTTGACTTTGGGCTACATGCCCCGACGATCTATTTTCCGCTCATTGTCCGCGAGGCCCTGATGGTTGAACCGACCGAGACTGAAACGAAGGAGACGCTCGATGCATTCGCCGATGCACTCATTCAAATTAACGAAGAGATCAAATCAAACCCCGAGATCGTCTCTACTGCACCGCACACCACGCCGGTTAAGCGGCTTGACGAGGCCCGCGCAGCAAAACAGGTCAATGTCTGCTATCGGGATTGACCAGCTGACAACCAGATTTGGGTCCAAAGGTTGAGAAACGCCCCCTCCAGCAGTGCTTCTTGACGATCATCACAGAGAAACTCTTCCTAATCCTGGTAGTTTTCCACCATCGGAGTCTTAGTAGCCGTTGTGGCTGTTATAGCAGCCGCTGCTCGCTAGTTTCCACGTTCGAGCAGCATTTCCGTGTTGGTGGTAAACTTGAGAGTTGCACGGCGGCCAAAAAACGGGTATTTTTACCCAAAGGCATGTACGACAGATTATTGATATCGGCCATTCTCCTGTCCGCATTGCTGTTCGTCTCTCTCGGTTTGCCTGCGTCGGCGCAAGACTCCTCGATAACGACTTCCGCCAACCAGAATCTTCCATCCAACCTCTACATCCACAAAATCATCCCTCAAGGAAATGTCAAGACCGAAGACTATGTTATCCTGCGTGAGATGAAGCTCAAGCCGGGTGACCTCATCGTCCCGGAGAAGCTCCAATACGACATCAACCGCATCTACAACCTCGGGATTTTCTCCCGTGTCGAATTCTCCATCGATCACTACCGAGACAGCCTCGCGACCCTTTACATGATCGTTGATGAGTCGCTGTACATCATCCCTTTTCCAATAATCGGCATCAAAGATCGCGATTGGGATAAGCTCTACTTCGGGGCTGGCGTGCTGCATAACAACTTCCGTGGAAGGAACGAAAAAATCGTAGCTGCGGGTGCACTGGGATATGACCCATGGGTCACGCTTCGGTATCGAAACCCACTGTTCGATAAGAGGAACAATCTTTTTTTCATGGGGGAAGTGAGTTTCTCTCGTATTAGAAACAAAAGCAACTCCGTACGTGTCATTGACAAGAATTTTGACGAGCGGCATGTGAGCACTGGCGCAACAATTGGGAAGCGAATTGGCCATCACGCGTATCCTTGGGTCATGTTCAACTATCGCTACGTCAGAGTGTCGGAGCCCGGAACAGATCGGACTCTCTCGCCGCGGGGACGGGATGAATTCCTCACGGTCGGTGGTGGCTTCACGTACGATTCACGCAACTTGCGGGAATATGCGACGCGAGGAACATTCGCAAACATTTCCATGACTCAATTCGGTTTGGGAGAGAGTTTTATTGATTATCATCGTTTGAGCTGGGATCTCCGAAAGTATGTTCCAATACCGCGACTTCTGGATCTAACCTTAGCCGCCAGATCGTTCGGTACGCTCAGTGGTAGCGGTAGTGTCCCGTCCTACGCGCACGTTTATTTTGGGTATTCGGAGCGGATCAGAGGCCACTTTTCCGAAATTCTCGAAGGTGAGAACATTCTTGGTCTCTCGGCGGAAGTGCGCGTTCCCATTCTGAAGCCTGATTACTTCACGGTGGATTTCATCCCTGTTCCTGCACTCCAGGTCTGGCGTTTCGGCATGACGTTCGTACTGTTTGGAGATGCAGGGAAAGTGTGGTTTCGACCGGATCCCACCAACCTCCAGAACCTCACCAAAGGATACGGTGTGGGTCTCCACTTCACTCTGCCGTACGCAATTATTCTTCGTTCAGAATATGCGTGGAATGAGCTGCGCGAGGGGGAGTTTATCTTTGACCTGAAGGCGGCATTCTGACGATGGACTACTTTTACACGGTTCCTGAGTTGATTTCAGGTTCCACCCTCATCGTCAGTGGTGCCGAGTTCAAGCACCTCCAGAAGGTGCTCAGGAAAAGGATCGGCGAAACGGTTTTCGTCGTGGACGGCAAAGGAACGGTCTACGAGGCCGTGATCGAACGCTTCAATCGCGTGGAAGCGGAATGTTCGATCGTTCGGTCGAGTTGTCCCGAGACGGAACCCTCAGTCAATGTCACGCTCGCGGTTGCGCTGTTACGTAATCCATCGAGATTTGATTTCCTGGTGGAAAAAACCGTGGAGCTCGGGGTGAGGACGATCGTCCCACTCAAAACGAAGTATACCATTCCATCGAGAGCAAGGCGAGAACGATGGACACAACTCGCCCTCGCCGCAATGAAACAATCCGGCCGTACCTTCTTGCCTGAGGTAAAGGCACTCACCATGTTCGACCAAGTTTTTCATCACGGAGTTGACCTCAAACTGATAGCCCACGAGAAGCTCGATACTGGGCGCACGATCGATAGTGTCATAGAAGCTCAGTTCGCCGCACAATCGTTCCTGGTCCTGATCGGACCTGAAGGGGGATTCAGTGAAGAGGAGTTGGAGTTCACCGCACGTCACGGCTGCGTTCCGGTCTCCCTCGGCCCTCGCCGCCTCCGCTCTGAAACAGCTGCCATTGTCTCGGTCAGTCAGTGTGTCTTCCGCAGATGAACACCAACTCTTTGAGGACAGACGAATTTGGACACGAAGCCCGCAAGCTTGTTTTTCAAAACAAAATTCCTGAGATTTGTGTGTTTTTGCGCAGGACATTAAACGAAGGAAGAGGGATAACTGCTTGAAAATCAACATCATAGGCGCCGGCGAGATCGGTTTTTATCTAGCCAAGGTGCTCTCTCAAGAAGGGCACGACCTTGC
>JAZGDX010000137.1:0-22462 GCA_036478305.1 Bacteroidota bacterium | reverse complement strand
GCGGAGGTATTCTCCGAACGGGTGCGCCGCGTACTCTTCAATCAGAAAATTGGCGCGAACGCGTGGTTGGACATCCATCGAATCGCTCACCGGATGGGGATACCGACGAACGCAACTTTGCTCTATGGACACATCGAGACCATGGAAGAGCGCGTTGAACATATGATCAAACTTCGGGAGATGCAGGAAGAGACAGGTGGGTTCTTGACCTTCGTTCCTCTTGCATTTCAACCCGGGGAGACCGGCATCAAAGCACGTTCCCGGTTCACTTCGGCGATCGATGATTTGAAGACGATCGCGATTTCCCGCTTAATGCTGGACAACTTCCCGCATATCAAAGCCTACTGGGTTACACTTACTGAGGGAGTGACGGCGATCGCACTTAACTTTGGTGCGGACGACATGGATGGGACAATCGGCGAGGAGCACATTGCACATGACGCCGGTGCAACCAGTCCGATGAAGCTTGCGAAAGACCAGATCCTGGACATCATCCGGGATGCCGGCAAGATCCCCGTTGAGCGTGACGTGTACTACAATCCGTTGAGCGTCTTCACGGATCGGGTGATTGGCAAAATCCCATACCTCAACTCGATGCCGTACTACCAGTACTTTGAACAAGGTCAATTCAAGATTCTCCCGGTTGCGCCGAGACGAATGGGTGTGCTATCATCCAGAGGGCAGATCGATGCTGGCTTGTTCTCTCTCATGGACTATTTTCGGCAGGAAGACGGCCTCGAGCTTATGAATTGGTGCATTGCAACCCGTGACCAGGTGAAAAGCGTTATGCTTTTTTCGAACTTGGGCTGGGGTGACCTGCACGGCAAGCTGATCGGTGTGACGGACGAGACTGCAACATCGGTGAAGCTTCTCCAAGCTCTCATGGAAAAGAAATATCGAGTGGAGGCACATCTCGAACGGTTGCACTCAGGTGTCAATGAGTACTCAAAATACGACGCAGTGTTGCTCATCGGTGACGACGCGCTACGGAGGAACAAATTCGGGCTTGCCGGGTTCGAGCTCGTTTTCGACTTGGCGAAGGAGTGGTATGACTGGCAAAGCCTGCCCTTCGTATTTGCAGTCTGGGCGATGAAGAAATCACTCCCCGCGGAGACGAAAGTGGAGCTGGCGCAGATCATCAATACATCACTTGTGAACGCAGAGGAGGATTTCTTCGGGGGTGCTCAACGGTCCAACCCTACGACGAGCGTGAAGGACAGTTATGTGGGTGGTCAAGTGCCCGAGCGAGACCAGGACCGGAAGAGAGCTCTCTGGTTGCACGGAAAACGGATCGGTCTGCAGCCGGCAGAAGTCATCGAGTATCTTGAGGGTTTTAACTACCATCTTGGTGAACGTGAACGCGAGGCGATGAGAGTGTTCCGTCGTTTGGTGGACGAGTTGGAGTCGGTCGTTCGCAGCTGACCGAAGTAGTCTAAGGGTGCGAAACCTGTTAGAGAGGGAATATGCTAACGAGCATTTTCGTGAAAGTGCATGCGGGTGAAAGGATTTCTCCGGATGAGGGAAACACACTTCTCCGGAAAACTGACCTTCTTGACCTTGGTGAGCTGGCAAATGAGGTCCGCTACCGGAAGAATCCAAGGCCATGGGTGACGTTCGTGGTGGACACAAACCCCAACTACACGAACATTTGCGACGTCGATTGCATCTTCTGTGCATTCTATCGGCATCCAGGAGAGGATGGAGAGTATACTTACACAGTCGAACAGATGATTCAGAAGTTCAAAGAGTTTGCAGCGAGCGGAGTGACGACGGTACTGCTTCAGGGCGGCGTTAACCCTGCTTTGCCGTTCGATTACTATATCGACTTGGTTCGCCGAACAGTCAGGGAGGTTCCAGAAATTCACCCGCATTTTTTCTCCACATCGGAAATCGATGGAATGTCGCAGGTCTCGGGTCTGGCGGTCCGGGACGTGCTGCAGCAGTTGTGGGATGCTGGACTCCGCACGATACCGGGTGGAGGAGCGGAAATCCTCTCTAATCGTGTCAAGAAGAAAATCAGTCACAAGAAGGGCACCTCGGAGGACTGGCTCAACGTCATGCGTGAGGCACATCGGATCGGGTTTAAATCTACGGCAACAATGATGTACGGTCACGTCGAGGGCGATGAGGACATTGTCGAGCATCTGGAGAGCATCCGACAATTACAGGACGAGACCGGAGGGTTTACAGCATTCGTGCCGTGGAGCTTCAAGCCTGGCAATACACCACTGGAGAAAATCATCCCTCACTACGCAACGTCCACCCGTTACATGAAGATTCTTGCCCTATCGCGCATCTATCTCGACAACTTCCCGCATATTCAGGCAACATGGTTTTCCGAGGGGAAGAAAGCTGGACAGATTGGCCTTCACTTCGGTGCTGATGATTTCGGTGGGACGCTGTACGAGGAAAACGTTCACGCAGCTGCGAACTTCGTCAACAGAACGAACATCGAGGAAATAATGGCACTCATTCGCGAAGCAGGATTTGTGCCGGCTCAGCGGACGACACTGTACGAAGTGCTGCGCGTCTTCGACGAGGTCGAGGCGGCTTAAGCATTCTGGTCTTCTGATCGAATTATATTGTCAGCAAAGACGAGCACTGAGGGTAAGCGAAGAGATCAGTAGGTGTGGAGCGTCGGTTTGACGCGAATCAGTTGCTTCCGGAAAGCGCGAGTGTAGAGCTCCTCGAGTGATTCTCGACCAACCTTTCCCATATCCACTGTTAGCTGATTTACGTACATCTTAATGAACCGCATGCAGAGCTCTCTGTCCATTCCTCGGCCGTACTGAAGGGCGTACTTCACTGCTTCCTCCTCATGATCGAAGCCATATTCGATGCTCTGCCGAAGCGCGGAGGAGAGCTGAGCGGCGAGTTGCTCGCCTAGATCTTTCCGGATAACATCAAGTCCGAGTGGAAGCGGACGTCCATTTGTCTCGTCGTTCCAGATCTCCCAGAAGTCGAGGATTTTGTGAAAGCCCATCGATTCATATGTGATCTGACCCTCGTGGATGAGTACCCCGGCGTCGATTTCGTCCTGGTTGAGGGCTTCAAGGATGTAATCAAAGGGCATATCGATGTTGTCCATTCCTTCAGTGAAGAGCTTGAACAGCAGCGTTGCTGTAGTGAGGGGGCCGGGTGTTCCAACGAGCTTCCCGCGAATCTCTTCGAGGGTACGAAAATTCCGGGAGACCATGATAGGGCCGTATCCATCTCCCATGCTTGCTCCAGTTTTCATCACCCAATAACGATCGGCGATGTACGGATACGCGTGGGCGGAAATGGCCGTGACCTCCAGCTCGCCCCTCAGTGCACGCTGGTTGAGCGATTGGATGTCTTCGAGTACATTATCGAAGCGGATATTATCGATCGGCACATGTCCCGAAACTAGTCCATAGAACATGAAGGCATCATCAGGGTCGGGACTGTGCCCTATTCGGATTGTTCTGGCCATCAGAACCTTTCGCGTGAAAAAATCTACAGAATGTATGGAAGTATTATTCAAGAGTCAACGGAGATAAACACCGTGAACAAGCAAGAATTTCTCGAGTACCTAGACTGGGTCCTCCGACCCTGTAAGGCCCTCATGGAGCTGGTGCCGGACGACAAACTGGACTACGCTCCGGCGGAGGGAATGTTCACCCTCGGACAACTTCTTCATCATCTTGCGCTCTCGCCCGGCTTCTACGCCAGGGGGTTCGGCACAGGTGATTGGGGTGTTCGCTCACTGCGCGAAATTTTTCTGCGCAATCAGCGCACGGAGCCCGTTACCGGGAGAAGAGCAATTGAGATTTTAGAGGAGTCGAAGCGAAACGTTGTCGAGGCGATTCAGAATCTGACGGAAGATGAATTCCAGGGAAAAGAAATCGATTCACCGACGCTTGGCCGACGAAAGATCTGGAGACTCTGTATTCACATGGTAGAGCATCAGCTGAATCACAAGGAGCAGCTATTCCTCTATTTGAAACTGCTTGGGATCAGGGTCCACACTGGGACTCTCTATACCGGCAGAACGTAGGATTCGCACTGAGCGAGATACCCCTGCAAGCATCTCCGTGTCCCAACGACGCGCTTTGAAACGATGATGTCCCCGCCGTTATCATTGCGAATTGGCGATCCGTCTTTTATGTATGTGCATTTGTCGTTTCTCTGAAGCCTCAGGAAGCAGAGCTCCATGAAAGCAATCCTATTTCATCAACACGGTGGCACTGAAGTTCTGAAATATAGCGATGTGCCCACTCCCACCCCCGGATCGAACGAAGTCCTCATCGAGTTGAAAGCGGCATCGCTCAATCGTCTCGATATTGCTCTTCGCGAGGGTATCCCGAAATGGCCTACTCCGCTTCCGCATATTCCGGGATCCGACGGTTCCGGCATCGTTGCTGCGATCGGCCCTGGAGTTAGCAGCGTAAAGGTCGGTGATCGTGTGCTGATCTCTCCGGGTCTGAGTTGCGGATCATGCACTTCCTGCAGGGCAGGCGATGACAATGTCTGCTCGACATACCATTCTGTCGGCACGAAGGAGCACGGCACGTACGCTGAGTTCGTTAAGCTTCCTGCATTGAACGTTCTTCCCATTCCGGAAGGACTCAGCTTCGAAGAAGCAGCCGCGATACCTCTTGTCTTCCTGTCGGCGTGGCATATGCTGGTTGGGTTGGCACGGGTACAACCCGAGGAGTGTGTGTTGGTGCACGGTGCGGGAAGCGGCGTTGGAAGCGCTGCAATTCAAGTAGCAAGGATGTTCAATGCCCGTGTTATCACTACCGCCGGGAGCGACGAGAAGCTTGGAAAGGCCAAACAGTTGGGTGCCGATGAGACAGTGAACTACGGGACTAGTGATTTCGTGGCGGAAGTGCGTCGACTAACCGAGAAGAAAGGCGTGGACATCATCTTTGAGCACATTGGCGGTGCGGTATTCGAGAAGAGCGTAAAGCTCCTTCGGCGAAAGGGCCGGCTGGTAACCTGTGGGGTGACTGCAGGTGGAATTGTTCCGGTTGACCTTCGGTATATATTCTCCCGTCACCTCACGATCTACGGTTCGTTCATGGGAAAAAAATCTGAGTTGATACAGGTCTTGAGTTTCTTTCCATCGCGGCAGCTCAAGCCAGTTATTGATTCAGTGTTTCCTCTGGCTCAGGCTGCTGAGGCCCAGAACCGGATGGAGGAACGAAAACATTTCGGAAAGATTGTTCTACAAATCGGAGGATGATTTCTCACCAACCTCTCACCCCGTCGATATGATTGTCGATTACCCCTCTCTCCCCGAAGAGGTCCCTTTGGGACGCAGCGAGAGAGGGGTTTTTGCTCTTGAACAGCTGGGGTGAGAACATCAACCGGTGGGGGAGGACTGGCCCATCACTAAGCCTTCAGTTTCGGATTCCAGTACGGATGACCGTTGACGAGGATGGTTAAGAGGTAGTTCGGATCGTGGAGGCGGCTGGTCTTTTTGATGACGTGCCGAACGTCGATCTCCACTACCCGAATTCTATTCCACATATAGAGTTTCTGCTGGTTGCCAGCAGCGAAGAGGAACCTGTCAAACGGGTTGACATCGAGAAAGAGCCTGCAGTTCAGGAGGTACGTGACCCGGTATCGCAAGATGAGCTGCCAGAGAAATTCTTTCTTCGTGCAGCTGTCCCCGGCCTTTTCCAGAACATCCCACTCCTGTTTCTCCTTGTCTTCCACAGAGTTTTGCAGACATTCCCACACCTCTTGGGCTGCGTGCCGGATGTTGTATTCTGGGATTGCAGAAGCCCGTTCGAGGAGGCGGTAAGTCTGATCAAACGTTCTGTGAGCAACAGTGGCGGCAATTTCACCGTAGAGGTTGTCTGATCGCGCGAGTACCCAGAACTTATTTTCTTCCCAGATGGAATTCACCACTGTCTCAAGGTGCATGATGTTTCAGCTTCTCCTGTGGGCGACATCAGAATTGGCAGGTCGTTTGCTTCCGATAGCCAAGATCCGTGTTGCCAATTTTTTCCTCATAAAGCGTGGGGGCCATGGGAGAAGAACATTGGCTAGATAAGAAAGCAGCCTCAAAGGTACCCAATATGGATAGTGACTTATTGTATCGTAAACATCTATCCACTCGACTGTAGCACTATGCAAACCAACCGAATTCATCTCTTTTGTAATTTGTTCAGTCGACTTAAATTGTTCAGGGATGTCATATTCATCATGATCGCTAAACCGTGAAATCAAATCGCCCCACAGTGGATCCAGTATATGGTATTTATTTGGGAAAATGACACAGACAAATCCATTGGTTTTGGCAACTCTCGTGAGTTCTTCAAGAAGGGCAGTCCGACTTTCCTGATCATAATGTTCAATGACGCCGCTATTGAATACCATATCAAATGTGTTAACCGGAAAAGGAAGAGAAAAAATATCGCCAGAGGTAATAGCTAAGGACAAATTAGAGGTATGACTTGTCTTTGTATCCTTGAGGCTTAGTAGTGGCGTGAGGTAATAATCCAGGGCAACACACTTATGGCCTATTGTACTGAAATATAGGCTATCCCTTCCACTTCCAGCCCCTGCTTCAAGTATCAGAGAATCCTTCGGAAGACTACAGGTTTTCTGAATGACCCTGGCAAAATCGCGGCGTTTGAGACGGCTGATGTGCTGAGGATAATGGATCTTGTAAACAGTGGGGTGACGCTTATGGATTTCCCCCCAAGCTCTGGTTACCTTTCTTGCAATAGGGTACATTTGTTGATTGTCCACTATACGGAGTGGAGTGCCTGCTCAAAGTCCGCCATCAAGTCACCTGCAGCCTCGACGCCGGCGGAAACCCTGATCATCCCTGGTGTCACGCCGTGACGGTGGAGTTCCTCAGGGGCCATCTTAACATGGGAAGAATAAACTGGTATGCTCACGAGCGTTTCGACACCTCCGAGTGACATGGCATTGATCGCAACACGGAGACGGTTGCACACGTTCACAGCAGCATTCAGCCCACCTTTTAGTTCGATCGTAACGATTCCCCCGAACCCGTTCCTCATCTGTTTCTTGGCGAGCTCGTGTTTAGGGTGAGATGGAAGTCCTGGATAGAGGACGCGCTTCACTTTCGGATGCTTTTCGAAGAAGCGGGCCAAAGCTTGAGCGTTTTCGTTTTGCCGTTGAACCCGAAGCTCGAACGTCTTGAGACTCCGAATGAGAAGGTAGGATGCAAACGGATCAGCGCAACCACCATAGTACTTTGCGCTCGTTTTGAGTTTCTTGATGAATTCTTTCTCACCAGTCACGACACCGGCAATGATATCGCTGTGTCCGCCTATGTATTTCGTTGCACTCTCCACAACTGCATCGACTCCAAGATCGAAGGGGCACTGGTTCAACACTGTCGCGAATGTGTTATCAATCATGGTCAAGATTGGAACGCCGAGCCGTTTCCGCACGATCTCAGTCCGTCGGACAAGCTCTGCAATGTCGACGAGACTCAGTGTCGGATTAGTGGGTGTTTCGAAGTATACGAGGCGCGTTTTTTCTGTGATGAGCGACTCGAGTTCTTCGAGATGGTCCGGGTCTACATACCGTACAGAAATTTGATGGTTCGGGAGAATATCTCGAAAAAAGCGATATGTGCCGCCGTAGAGCGAAGGGGTGCTGACAAGTTCTTGCCCGCTGTGGACCGCCGTGAGAATTGCTGTCGTGATGGCAGCCATTCCGGATGAAAAAATCGCTGCAGCTTCCCCATCTCCCATCAAAGCAAGCTTTTCCTCCACGTCCTTGGTCGTCGGATTGTGGTACCGGGTATACACATACACCGATTCATCTCCCTCTGCATACCGAATCGCGTCCTCAGAGTTCTCGAATCGGTATGTTGAAGTCTGATAGATCGGGAATGATACAGGGCCGCGGTGGGGGTACATCTTCATCCCGTGTATTGCTCTCGTGGCGATGGATTGATGGTGTGGTGATTTTTTCCTAGATTTCATTCAGTATGCTCCATTAGCCATGTGTCTAGCCTATTTCCACTTTAGCACTCTGACGTACACAAGGTCATCGAGGTAGCGCGCGACGAGGGTGGTTTCCACCGCACCATACTCCGCGCTCAGAGCGTCTCGTATTTCCGAGACTGTGTGTAGCCCATCGACAAAGTTCACTAGCTCGAAGCGTTGGGCGCCGGTAAGCGTAAATTCCTCAGACTCATACCAAGCTGCATTTGCCGGCGGGAGCTTACTTTCCGGAAGGTCAAAATCGAGCGGTCCACGAGTAAGTCGAACAGGCACGCGCGTATCGGGTTTGGCCACGAGTGGAGGGGGTTCTTTGGCCGTGACTCCGCGGGAATACACGGTGGTGCGAATTCCTTCCAGCACAGATGCATGCTGGAGGCTCAATTGTATCTGAATCCTTTCGACTACTTGTCGGACGGTTTCTGCTGCGTTGAAGTGTAGAACAGACCTCACTGCCTCAATCTCGCGCCTCGACAAGTGGTTAATCGTGTTCTCGGCCTCTGCCCAAGTGGTAGCAAGAGCTTCGCTCGATGAGGACGTGAGTTCCTGATGCCCGCGTCGTGCCGCTCTACCGATACGTTGTGCAGCGTTGGCACCAACGTGATATACCAGATCAACCGCCTGTGACGGTTCCAGGTTTGCCAGGTACCACATTGTCCCAGCGGCAATGATTTCACATCGTTCGAGCTCAACCGGGTCGACTTTGTCCGGAGTATCTTCAGAAGTGTGATGGGTGTAATCCGGCGAATGGGAGAACATGATGCCCGGAATCTTGCGTTCGATGAACATCATGTGGTCACTGCCACCGCTGTACGGAGTCACTCGATAGTTGAAAACGGATTGGCTGCCACGCGGTGTACGTATGCTCATACGATCCACCATCTCCGCCATATTTTCCACGACGTCATTCACCGCCGACGGGAGTGAGTCGGGTGTTCGCGTCAGGACCAGCTTCGAATGAATCAGTTCAAGATTTTCGCCCACCATATCCATATTCATGTTAGCCAGGAATTTCCCGCCCAGCGATGGACCGGTCATCTCTGGATGGGCGTCGATGTAGGCCATCGTTCCGTACCATTCCGGGACCCAGAGGAACCGTAGAGAACGGCTGGGGCGGGGTAGCCGACCGCTGTCGATCATCTCCTTAAGTGTCCGAGCAATATCCAGCAATGCAGCAGAACCGCTGGCGTTGTCATTTGCTGATTCCTTCGGGTGATCGAGATGAGCACTGAAGACAAGCTCTTCCTCTGGCAGCACTGAACCGGGGATGTGCGCGACCACGACATCCATGAAGTACGGCTCGAGCCCGACCCCGCTCACACGGCCGCGCAGTACGACCTCCTGTCCGGCAAGCAACATATTCTTCAACTTTTCCCCCTGCCGGTTTGTGATGTTGAAGCCAAAGGTCACCCGGTCCAGCTCCTCCGTCTTCGGCCACATTCCGGTATACTGCAACATATCCGGATACTCTTTGGCGCGATCGTCATCAAGGTAGCAGACAACAGCCTTTGCCCCATACTTGAGGACCGCGAGGCGATGAACGTCGCCGCCATACCCCGTGGCCAGCACAATCTTCCCAGCAACGTCCTTATTGTTGTAGTCGGCGGCGCTGGTGCCGCTTCCAACCCAGGCTAGTTCAGCAGTGACATCTCCTGCATTGGAATACGTCATCAAGCTCATGGCGATCTCTGGATAGCCCACGATCCGTTCGTCGTTCGGTTGAACCATTCGAAGTTCAGCAGCGGTGATATCCCAACCAGAAGGTGATTGCCAGGTCTGGTAAGCCACCTTGCCGTCCGATTTAAACGATTCGATGTATGCGTCATTATCCGTGTAGCCAAACCTTCGCAGCTGCCCCAATACATACTGCGCGGCTTCGCGATAACCTCGTGATCCCTGAATGCGGTGGCTCCGGGTTATCTGAATAACATATTCCTTCGCGAGCTCACCACTCAGGGTTTCATGCAGCAGATCTCTTATTCTTGGGTCAAGTAAATCCTGATGGTCTTGGGCTTTAGAGAATGTGGGGGAGAGGAGAAGCAATAGTAGAAGGAATGCTGGTTTTCTCATCGTTTCGTCCTGTGTGTATGATTGGTTGTGGGGACAGTGGCAGCGGTGGCGGGTTCCCGACTCTCTCAGGGCAGGCAGTCGGACTCGACTATCCATCGATGAGTCAGTACCGTTGCATCGACTTGTCAATCTTTGTCGCCCACTCATCGATACCACCGACGAGGTTTTTGACATTCGGAAACCCGGCTTCATAGAGCAGTGCAACTGCTGTCCGACTCCGATTCCCCCTATGGCAGTGGACTACGATCTCCTGCTTCGGATCGAGTTCGTTCATCCGCTGCTGCAACTCACGGACAGGAATCAGGTGGCCGCCAAGGTTGCAGATGCGAAATTCATCCGGGTTACGGACGTCCAACATGAATAGGGTGTCGCCGTTGTCAAGACGGTGTTTCAGTTCCTCGACGGTTATTTGCAGGTAATGCTCGTCGTACGTCCTTTCGATAGGCGGTTCCTTGAGATGTCCGAGGTTAAACTGCCGGACCTTGTGAAATTGCGGTGGCTGAACGGGAAGGGTCTGAGTCACAAACTGTACAAATTCAGCCTTTGATTTAAACTGAAGTGAAGGATTGAATCGCCGTTCAAATCCGACGGTGGAGCTTGGTTTCGGGCTGATCGACCGACCGCACACGGAGCCGGCAAAATGGGTGGGAAAGATCTCGATCACATCGTCAAGGTTCATTAATTTCTCATAGAGACTGTCGTACAGATCTTCTGCATTTCCATCTAAGTCGGGCCGACCAGTGTCACCGACGAACAACGTATCTCCTGTCAGAATGAACCAAGGGTGTACGGAGCGCGTGGTGTCGGTGACGAGATAGCACACGCTGTCGGGAGTGTGGCCGGGTGTGTGAAGTACCGAGATCTTAATGTTTCCGATCATCAACTCATCTCCGTCGTTGAGAGGGGAGACCGGGAATGCTGCGTGGACTGATTTATGGAAGTGCACCGAGGCACCTGAAGACTCAGCCAGCTTTCTCGCACCGGAGAGGTGGTCTGCCTGCGCGTGCGTTTCGAAGATGTTCGTGATTTTGAGGTTCTTGGAGGAGGCGCTGTCGAGGTACGGTTCAATGTCGAGTTGGGGATCCACAACACAACACGCACCCGTCCGTGTGCAACCCATCAAGTATGAAAGACAGCTTCCCTGTTCGTGCATGTATTGTTTGAAAATCATGGTGTGATTTTCCCTCAAGTTTATTATGGAGCCAACGAAAAAGTACGGGAATTCATCGACGCGGAGGTCAATATCGTTTTCATATTCTGCCCCTCGGCGGGAGTTGTGGTTCAACGAAAATCAATTTCTCGCGTTGGATCACAACGCTTCCGGGATTTGCGCCTTTGGGCTTCCGGACAAATCTGCGCTCACAATACGCCACCGGAACGTGACTAGCGTTCTTCATCTTGCTGTAGTAAGCAGCGATGCTCGCCGCCTGCTGTTTTGTGAGCTTGCCAGGTTGTCCTTTGCCCGATCGCACTTTCAACACGACATGGGAACCACCTGCTCCCCGAGCGTGGAACCACAAGTCGTTGGGCTTTGCGTACTTCGTCGTAAGCAGGTCATTCTGCTCGCTGCTCTTGCCCACCCATACTTCAAAGCCGCCGTTCACAGTGAACACGCGAAACGGCGGGTGCTCCTGCTGTTTATCCGGTTTGACCATATTGAGCCTAAGAAGTTCATCGCGATGCTGATCCCGAAATTCCTTCAACTGTTCCTTGGTGTTGCAGTAATCGAGGTGAAGCTGCAGTTTCTCAAGCGTGGCAATTTTTGAGTTGAGACGCTGCAACCGTTCCGCTGCTTGCCGGTGCGCATGCCGTGCCTTTTTCACCTTGTCAAAATAGTGTTTTGCGTTTTGTGCGGGAGTAAGCTTCGGGTCCATCGTGATTCGTACGTTCTTCTTCGCTGGATACAAGTCCGGGAGGTCAACTGCCTTCGTCCCTTTAGTTAGGTGTTGTAAATTCCCCATGATGATGTTAGCGATCCTCTCGTACTCCGTTGCTCGATCCTGCTCGTCGAATTCTTTCGTCGATGCCTGAAGGGAACGTCGAGCCTTGTTCAGTTCTGCCTTCATCGCCTTGAGCATGATGTTTTTCTCCCGTTCGACACCTGCCACTCGGAATGTGGCGATCACAAAGCTGCGCACAGCCTCGTTGACAGTTTGATAGGCTTGGCTTGAGGAGCCGGCCATGTGCTGAAGTGGGATAAGGGAGAAGGCTCGAGGATGTTTGTCGCGGAAGTAGATCAGCGGAGAGGGTGAGTGGATTTCTTCGGAAAGCTTACGCAGTTGAGACCAGAGCGTTTCTATCAGTGTTTCGTTGAGGTCTGTGACGTGCTGTCTCTCGTCGACGTGGGCGCGATGAAGAATTTCCCTGCTCAATGTTGATCCGAGCGTCGGAACTGCTGTTTTTATCGCAGCGAAGACTGTGGCGGAAGCATCTGACTGAAGTACCTCGGTAAAGCGAGTCTGGCTCTTGAGGAGGTATGTGTGAGCGTTCGGTCGGGAGACGACAAGCTGTTCTCCAACGACGCGTTTCGGTTTTTTGAACGCGTCCATAATTACACTGTCATCGTTCACGAGAAGAATATTCGCGGAGCTCCCAAACAATTGAAGGCAGATCGATCCCGAATCTCGCACCCTGATCCGCAGAATACGATCGCCCGGCTGTACATCTACTCCCACGATTTCTTTACCAAAGAGCGCAGGAAAGATGTCGACGGAATTTCTCTTTGCGCGGGCGATAGGTTCACGCAGGAAGACATAATTTATGCGTGGATCTGTCGAGACGGTGAGCGTCCACGGATTTGATTGCGCTTCGAGTGAAATCAGTAGCTCGTTCTTTTGCTGCGTGAAGATTTCCCCGATCTTGGCACCACGAAGGGACTCTTCGAATTCTCGGGCGAGCACCTCGAGAGTGTAGTAACTGGTGATCATGCGTTTCGCTGAGCGGGTTATGCACAATCTACGGAAAACTGAGATGAAAGTAAACTCCGGATGAGATGTGGGGTGTGTACAAACTTGTGCACAAGAGGTGCATTCTGTATCCTTGACTAGGCTCCGTTTTTTTTGTAACTTGAACTTGCATTTTTCCGGATCGGATAGACTCTATGATTTCGAGCATGACAGGGTACGGGCACGGTGAGGTGAGCGAGGGGGAAATCACCGCGACCGCGGAAGTTCGGAGCGTCAATAGTCGATATCTTGATGTGACGGCGCGATTGCCACGTACGTTGGCGTTGCGAGAGACTGATCTCAAGGAGGTCGTCCGTGGAAAAATTGCACGTGGCAAGATCAACATACTCGTATCCGTTAAGCGTGAGTCGATGGCGGGTCCTCCTCTCAAGGTCAACGCAGCGGCAGCGCGGATTTACTACAGGCTGCTGAACGACCTGCGCAAAGCAGTGAAACTGACTGAGAAAGTGAAGCTTGAGCACTTGTTGAGATTCTCTGACATCCTGGAGGCGGATGCGGCCGATGCGAGTGACCAGAAAGAATGGTCCGTCGTGGAGGAAGCGACCGTGCGAGCGCTCGACGAGATGGTTCGAATGCGCCTGAATGAGGGGAAAGAATTGAAGAAAGATCTTGAGGGACGTATCGGTCAGCTTGGACAGATCATCGACCAGATTGACACACTCTCAAGAGCGCGATTACCAGGGGAACGTGACCGAATGAGGGATCGGGTGAGACAAATTCTCGAAAATGGGGAGGTGGATGAGCAGCGGTTGGAGCAGGAGATCGTGTTCCTTGCCGAGAAGCTAGATATTACCGAAGAATGTGTGCGCTTCCGAAGCCACAACAAGTTTTTCATGGAGGCTCTGAGGAACGATGAGGCTACAGGAAGGAGACTGAACTTTCTCATCCAGGAAATGAATCGCGAGGTAAACACAGTCGGCTCGAAAGTAAATGATGCGGCGCTCGCCCACTTAGTTGTGCAGATGAAGGAAGAACTCGAGAGAGTTCGCGAGCAGCTCCAGAACATTGAGTGATTACCTTAAAGCTAGACTAATACAGACAGGTGAATTTTTTTCGAATGCCACGCGGCAAACTCATCGTTATTTCTGGGCCTAGTGGATGTGGCAAGACCACGATCGTAAAGGTGATGGTCGCGCGGAATCCAGAGATGGAGGTTTCGGTGTCCGCAACCACCCGCCGGCAGCGAGGTCGTGAGGAAGAAGCTTCGGATTACTACTTTTTGAGTAAGGATGAATTTGAGCAAAAGGTCAAGAATGGCGAGTTAGTAGAGTGGGAGGAAATTTACGGTTACTACTACGGAACGCTGAAGAGCGTCGTGGAGAGAAGGTTGAAGGAGGGCAAGTCATTGCTCTTCGATGTCGATGTGAACGGGGGGCTGGCGATCCAGAAAAAATATCCGAATAATTCGCTGCTGATTTTCATTGCGCCCTCGAGTATCGAAGTAGCGATGAACCGACTCCGGGATCGCAAGACGGAGTCGGAGCGAGACCTGCAGCAACGGTTCGAACGAATGCCGATGGAGATGGAAAACGGAAAGTTGTACGAATTCACTGTGGTGAACGATCGTCTCGAACAAGCGATCGATGACGTGGATGTGATCATTCAGCGTGAGACGAACAAGAGTCAACCAGCTAAGATAATCCCGCCTAAGGCGGAGCAAGGAGGAATAACAAAGTCATGACAGTCCGACCGATAGAATTAGCACTGTTCGAAGGCAAAGCTGAGAACATCTATGAAGCGATTGTCGTCATATCGAAGCGTGCTCGACAAATCAATGAAGAATTGAAGATTGAGTTCAACCAGCGCTTGGAGCAGATCAGCGTTAACCCCGAGGCGACGGAGGAGGAGACTGACACCAATCCCGATCAAGTGAATATCAGTATCGAGTTCGAGAAGCGTGCAAAGCCCACAGCTGTTGCTCTGAATGAGTTAGTCAACGGTAAGATTCGTCCTTCGTACAAAGAGCCGGAACAAGCAGGGAAGCTGGAGGAGTAGAACACGCCAGTGGGGAGACCGGTGTGGTATCGGGAGTACCTGGCTCACGGTCAGTCACATCTGAGGTCTAACCGTGCTGCAAAAGAAAAACATAGTGGTTGGGGTGACTGGAGGCATCGCTGCCTACAAAGCGTGCTACTTGGTACGGGAACTCTGTCGGAAGGGTGCAGTGGTCCGGGTTATTATGACACGCTCGGCGACGGAATTCGTCACGCCTTTGACGTTCTCCACGTTGTCACAGAATGAAGTAATCGTTGATCTCTGGCCGGCGGGCCGGTCGGGGAGCACAGACCTGGGCGTGCGTCACGTCAATATCGGCGTGTGGGCGGACGCCGCGATCATTGCACCAGCATCGGCGAACACAATGGCGAAACTTGCCTGCGGTATCGCCGACAATGCTCTGACGACGACGGTTCTTGCCCTGCGCTGCCCGCTGATCCTCGCACCCTCTATGGACCTCGATATGTGGAATCATCCGACTACCCAGTCGAACGTTTCAAGACTAAAACAGCTCGGTTATTTTGTGATTCCTCCGGGAGAGGGCGCTCTTGCAAGCGGGCTCGAGGGGCCGGGACGCTTGGCAGAACCCGACACTGTTATCGAATACCTCGAGAAGATTTTGCAAAAAACTCACCGTGACCTCACTGGCAAGTCTGTCGTGGTCACTGCAGGGCCGACCCGTGAGCCAATCGACCCCGTACGATTCATCAGCAATTGGTCTTCGGGCAAAATGGGGTTTGCAATGTCGCATGCCGCGTCACTGCGCGGTGCTGACGTGACATTGATCACCGGGCCTGTTCAGCTTGCAACTCCCCGCAACGTTGAGCGCGTTGATGTCGTGACCGCAGAAGAGATGAAGGCCGTTGTTTTTGAACGGTCCGAAAAAGCTGACATCGTGGTAATGTCGGCCGCAGTCTCTGACTTCGCACCGATACGGCACAGTGATAGGAAGATCAAGAAAACAGATAGTGCTTTGTTGAACCTAAAGCTTCAAAGTACGACCGATATTCTTCAATCTCTCGGCAGCAGGAAAGACGGGAAGGTACTGGTGGGATTCGCGCTGGAGACGGAGAATGAAATTCAAAACGCAAAGACCAAATTGCAGGACAAGAATCTCGATTTGATCGTTGTGAACAATCCGCAGGTTGAAGGAGCAGGGTTTGATGCTGAGACAAATGTGGTGAGCATTATCGACCGGAAGGGAGTCGTTCAGAAGTTGGAAAAGATGTCTAAATTCGATGTTGCGATGGAGGTTCTTGACCGCGTCGTTTATCTTATTCACTAGGAACATCTGACAAAAAACGATTTTTGCCAGTTTGCATTGTATCGATGCCTGAGGACACCGAACTGAACGAAGAATTCAGTCAACTTGTCGACGACATCCAGCGATATTTCATGCAGCAAAAAGACCTTTTTGGAAACGTCATATCGGTCGAGGCAAAAGCGAGAGCAAAATCTGCAAGGCCGGCCGACCCTGTAAGTTTGCTGAAGACGGTCAACGAGCCGTGGGTGCACGCGGGATCGCTGGATGCCTTCGATCGGGAGATTTGCACATGCCTGAAATGTCCGCTGGGGCACACGAGGACCAAGTTCGTCTTTGGCGTCGGTGACCCGCATGCAGACATCCTGTGCATCGGTGAGGCGCCGGGCGCTGACGAAGATGCGCAGGGAGAACCGTTTGTGGGCCGTGCAGGTCAGTTGCTCAACAAGATTCTGGATGCAATTGGGTTCAAGCGTGAAGACGTCTACATTTGTAATCTCCTGAAGTGCCGGCCACCGGGGAACCGCGATCCCGAGGTATCTGAGGTTGAAACGTGCACACCCTATCTCTGGAAACAAATTGAGCTTATCAAGCCGAAGATCATACTTGCGCTCGGTCGAATGCCGGGGCAATTTTTGCTGAAGACGAATGACGGGTTGAGCAAACTCCGCGGTAAAGTGCACGACTTCCACGGCATGAAGCTGATCGTGACGTATCATCCCGCGGCGCTTCTCCGAAATCCCGGATGGAAGCGGCCAACGTGGGAAGACGTGCAGATGCTTCGTCGGCTGTACGACGAAATGAAGAAAGCAGGTTCATAAACCTTATGGCTGAAATCATCCGATCAAGCTTCGGTCCTGAACGACAAGCTTCACAAGAAGGCATGGGTCGGGTGCCGCCACAGGCAGTCGACGTGGAGATGGCGATTTTGGGTGCGATGTTGATTGACCGCGAGGCCATTTCCAAAGGTTTGGAGATTCTCGATGAGGATAGCTTCTATAAGGAAGCGCATCGGAAGATTTTTCAAGCTGTGGTTGCACTGTTCGAAAAGAGTGAACCCGCCGATCTCGTGACACTGACAGAAGAGTTGCGGCGTCGAGGTCAGATCGAGGCCATCGGTGGTCCTGTGTACCTGACAGATCTGACGGCGAAAGTCACCTCCGCTGGGAACGTAGAATACCATGCCCGGATCGTTCTGGAGAAAGCTCTCCTCCGGAGTCTCATCGCTACCTCGACCGAAGTCGTGAGTCGTGCATATAATGAATCCGAAGATGCACTTGACCTGCTTGATGACGCTGAACAGAAAATATTCCAGATTTCTGAGCGGCGGCTGAAGAAAAGCTTCACAGAAATTGGTGCTGCCATTCATGACACGATGGAGATGCTGGAGGCTATCCACGGTCGGCACAGTGGGGTCACGGGTGTTCCCTCAGGGTTTACACAGCTTGACAACATTACCGGTGGGTTTCAGCCCTCCGACCTTGTGATCATTGCCGGTCGCCCATCGACCGGTAAGACAGCTCTTGCCGTATCGATTGCCCGCAATGTGGCAGTTGACCACGAGATGGCCGTTGGGATTTTTAGCCTTGAGATGGCAAGCACTCAGCTTGTTCTTCGACTGCTCTGTGCGGAGGCGCGCGTCAATGCACATAGTGTGCGAACCGGACGCCTCTCCAACGAGGATTGGCAACGCTTGGTTAACCGCATCGACAATCTCCTGAAGGCGCGAATCTTCATCGATGATACACCAGCTCTCGGTATTCTCGAATTACGTGCGAAGGCGCGCCGGCTCAAAGCTGAACACGACGTTGGACTTGTAATAGTGGATTATCTTCAACTCATGCAGGGACCAAGGAACGCTGAGACGAGAGAGCGTGAAATCTCGGCAATCTCGAGGTCACTCAAAGCGCTTTCCAAGGAGTTGAACATTCCGGTGATTGCGCTTTCGCAGTTGAGCCGAGCTATCGAAGCTCGTTCGAGCAAACGTCCACTGCTGTCAGATCTTCGTGAATCCGGCGCAATCGAGCAGGATTCAGACGTCGTGCTTTTCGTCCACCGCCCGGAGATGTACGGGGAAGAGTTTCTGGAGGACGGGCAGACACCGGCTGAGGGGATTGCAGAGATTATTGTGGGAAAACAGCGAAACGGCCCGACTGGAAAGGTCCAGCTGACATTCATCAAAGAATATGCCCGATTTGAGAGTCTTGCATATCCCTCGTTCGAGGAGCTTGAACCCCCCCCCCCTTCTCTCGGGCGACCCGAAGAACCACCGTTCTAGGACGTACTCATGCGAACATCACAAGGAGAATTCTCTCGCCGATCCTTTTTAAAGCGGCTAGGGTTGTTGTTTGTTGTCTCTCCACTCGTTCGATTACCGGTTTTTCAGGAGAACGAGGATGAACGAATCTGCCAGAGCACCTTTCAGTTCGCAGTCACCAGGTCGCTCCAGAACGAACCCATCTTGGACGTCATGGTTGAAGTCGGGAAATCTTTCCTCGGGACTCCCTACAAAGCGAGGACGCTTGAAGTTGCGGGCGATGAACGACTGGTCGTCAACCTTCGCGGGTTCGATTGCGTGACGTATGTGGAAAACGCCCTCGTATTTGCGCGATTGATAAAGAAGAGGACTCTTGATTTCTCTTCATACAAAGAAGAGTTGCAATACGTTCGGTATCGAGGCGGGACCGTCGACGAGTATCCCAGCCGGCTGCACTATTTCAGCGATTGGATCCACGACAACGAGCAGAAGAATGTCGTTGTTAGTGCAACGGAACTCCTTGGCGGGATCCCTTACAAGAAGACCATCAATTTCATGACTACCAACCGCGATCAATATAAGCAGTTGGCTAATGACGCATTCTTTGAAACGATGAAAAAAATCGAGTTAGACTTAAGAAAGCGGACGAAATTTTACATACCGAAGGAACATGTACGAGTTGCAGGGAACGGAATTCAATCGGGAGACATCATCGGGATCACGACGAATATTGAAGGCCTCGATATCATCCACACCGGAGTCGCTCTCCGAATGAAAAGCGGCGCGCTACACTACCTCCACGCACCGGATGTTAAGGGTAGTGTCAAGATCACAGGGCGGCCGCTCCACGAGTATCTTGCACTCCATTCCACTCACACCGGGATCATGGTTGCCCGACCGCTTGAACCGCAGCGATAGATCTCTACCGAAGTGTGTCTATACGAGATTAGACCGTTGACTTTGAATCTCAACGCTAGGGGCAGGGATGGGCTGGATTTGGTATGGTCTGCTGCCAGTCCGGAATACATCGAGGCCAGCCATCAGACTCAATCTAATGGCTGGCGCTCCTCAACTGAATTCCGTTTGGCGCTGCGGGGCACGTTGAGGGGCGAGCCTGGTCATGAAGGTTCTTCTCCATATGCGGCGGATGCGAGTAGTGCTCGTGCTGGAACTTCCAGCCCTCCTCATCCTTGACTAGGTAGAACGTCTTCACACCGCAGTCCTCGATTGTCTCTTCATCCTTCACGAAGGAATAGATATACTCCAGGGCTGTGATGGCTGCACGCGGTGATGGGGAATATATATGGACAATCTCAGGCTTCCAGTTCAGTTCACTCGCTTCCTCGAAGTGTTCGGCAAATGCGGTTTTCATGCTGTCTCGATCGGCAATCAGTTTGTCCTCGTGAGTCGGGAAGCTTCTCACAAAGCAACACGGTGTCCGGTCGTTGGACCCTTCGGCATCACGATTGCACCTTTCCGGAAATTTCCGTACACCTCGGCTTTGCCGAGCAGAAAAAGGTTCCCGACCACTGCAGCGGAAACGGCGTCGAGCTCGTCCCCCGTTAGTCCTTTCGACAAACCTTCGACACCAAGTCGTTCAAGCCCTCTGCGCAGGTTCTCCAGCCCTCCCTGCTTACGGGGAATCCCCCAGATATCCTGAGCTCCACCAGGGTAGATTTCGACAACTTTCGGCCCCATTTTTTTGATCCGCCTCTTGAGTCGAATGCCACGTACCGTCAGCATACGCATCGGTCCGAGTGTGATGGGAAAGAACCGAATTCTCCTTCTCCTCAGCTCTTCATCACATGCTCGAAAATGTTTTTCGTTACGGTCGTTAATGGACCTCCGGCCGGGTGGAAGTGATAGAGGGGCATCGATGGCAACAAGCTCGGGTTTGCGTTCGTTGATGTACTTGATTATGTGCTCGTCACTGGACAGCTCGGCGATCTTCGATGCTAGATGGCCTCGAAGCGTGCAAACGCCGGTGGGGCGTTTCGGACTTCCTGCAAGATCGATACCGACAACGACTTTTGTTCTTCTCATGTGTGGTAGCAGAGAGCTTCCCGGCGGCGCCAAGACAACCGGACCTTCATCCTTGGCCGGAAATTTGATCGGCGAATGGCCCGCGACTCGACGAGCGGCAGAATCGTTTAGTCACTACAAACTGCAATCGGCAGACTATGTAGGTTCCGCAAGTGTTTCAAACTCACGGCGGATGAACGCTAGCTGTTGGTGACTCATTGTAAACTCGGCAGTGCGAGCGTTTTCCTGAACCTGTCGTGGATTACGGGCACCGACGATCGCACTCGTCACCCCCGGCTGGGATATAATCCAGTTGATGGCGAGCTGAGCGACAGTCATGCCGAGCTCCTGTGCGATTGGCCTCACCGTATTGATGGCAGTGAGGGCGCGTCTGCGATTCTCCATTCTGAACCATGGTTGCTGTGCTCGGCCTTCTCCGTGACGTAACTCTTGGTCAGCGGAGAATTTTCCAGTCAACAACCCATGTTCAAGTGGACTGTACGCAATGAGGCCAACGTTTCGCGAGCGACAATAGGGAAGGACTTCTTTCTCAGTATCTCGTGAGAGTAAGCTGTACCTTGGTTGATCGCTTGCAAGAGCAACTCGCTCTCGACACGTCTCCATCATTTCAGGTGAAAAATTGCTGACACCAACAGCGCGAACCTTGCCCGCTTTCTGCAATTCGAGCAAAGCGTCCAATGTCTCGTCTAGGCCTGTAGAAGGATCCGGCCAGTGACATTGGTACAGGTCGATGTAATCAGTCTTGAGACGTTTGAGACTTCGATTGCACTCCTCCAAGACTGAAGCGTGTCGGAGGTTCCGGTACACCTTGACATGTTTGCCTGTGTTGTCGGTTGCTTCAAAGAATAAATCTCCTTCTTCCAGATCCCATCGCAATCCGCACTTGGTCGCGATGATCACTTCGGTCCTTCGACCTTTCACCGCTTCAGCGATGAGCTTCTCACTGTGGCCGAATCCGTAGGCAGGCGCCGTATCGATGCAGTTGATTCCCAGTTCAAGTGCTTCGCGGATGGCTGCGAGGGCGTTCTCATCGTCCGCTCCCCCCCACCACAATCCGCCGATGGCCCAGCCCCCAAACATGACGACTGGCACGTTAAGTTCGCTCGTTCCGAGCTGTCGGTACTTCATGATTCTTCGCGCCTACTGTCTGCCTAGAACTCTTCGGTTTTTTTCTCTGTACTTTTCGTACAGCATCGTGTGCCGGCTGGTCAGGTCCACCTTTCGTCCCTGTATAAACTCTATTTCTACTTGCGACATAATCTCAAGAATATCGTCTGTCGTGACGATTAACGTTGCGTCTTTGCCGACTTCGAGTGAACCCACACGATCCGCGACCCCCAGAATCTGAGCGGATGACAGCGTTATCGACTTGAGTGCCTCCTCTTTCGGTAGACCGAATGCCGCAGCCATAGATGCGTTGTACGGTAAGTTGCGCTCGTGGGCATACTCCTCGTTATCATCGATGCAGAATGCGATCCCGGCGTCGTACAGCAACTTTGGTGTCTTGAATGCTTGGTCATAATCCTCGAAGCGGCGCCTCGGTGTGGTGAGTACGGGAGAACACACGACGGGAACGCCGTTCTCTTTCAACAAACTGGTTACCCGCCAGGCATCTCTTCCGTGCACGAGTACCATCTTGACCTTTTCTTCCCGTGCCCAAGCGACGGCAGCTTGAATCTGCTGAATTTCATCAGCGTGGACGAACACGGGCACCTTTCCTTCGAGGACTGGAATCATCGCCTCCCAGCGCACGTCGACGCGATGGTAGGGTACACCCGGTCTAGTCTCAGCCTTCTTGGCAAGCATGTATGCTCGAGCTTCGGCGAACGCGTCCCGGATTCGCTTTAGCTCTCTATCGCGCTCCTTTTTTTGCTCCTTTTCTGACTGCCGTACCGACGGAGCACGTACGATT
>JAZGDX010000136.1:0-10467 GCA_036478305.1 Bacteroidota bacterium | reverse complement strand
TCGGATCGGACGATTTGACGACTACCCATCCCGCTCAGCGGTATTCGAGGGTAAATTCGGGAAGAAAGCAGAAACTAATATAGGCAAAAGCGGCTAGAATATCAACGCTGCTTTCTGTTGGTTATATCCGATGGAGGTGTAAGGTTACTAGCGGTAGCGACTTAAGATGGTAGTTAAGCTTGTTTCAAATCGCTATCTGTGCGTGAGAGTCTGCCCGAATCCAAAAGGTGCGTGAAACGTTCCTCTGGCTGAGAACCCGTCGCAAGTTGTCGGGGCGGGACGGCGAACTGATCATGGCTTGAAGTCGGGGCGCCGGGATTCGAACCCGGGACCTCCTGCGCCCAAGGCAGGCGCGCTAGCCGGGCTGCGCTACGCCCCGATGATTCGGAGAGATGTTCTTCGGCTTAATGTAGCCATTTCTGCGAAAGGCTATACCAAACAGATTTTGTGCCCCACTTTCAGGTCGAAACGTCTAAGCCGACTTCTTCTTGAACCAGATTTTTCCAGTCGAAAGATCGGTCAAGAGCCCGCTTAGACGCTCGACGAAATCTTGATCACTCAGGAGTGAAGATCCCTGTTCTTCCAACTGGTGGATCAAATCTTCCAGAACTCCCCAACCTCGTGGGGAAACATAGACGCTCTTCGAACCCGCAACATCAAATTGGTCTTTCAGTCGGGTGAAGAACACAAGAACGTCCTCAGTCCACTTGTCATCAGCTCCCCCATCCCGCATCGCTTGAAGAAACCGTTCGGCGATCTGACCTGGAGGCGCACCTTGAGACGGAGTAGCCATCGGCTCATCCCCCTTGACGGTGAGGTCTAACGCATTGCATCAATGGTATGATTTCTGCGAGGAAAAAGCAAGTCTGGAGGGAAGGAGCAATCGAAGCCCAGAGCTTCGCGAGAACTGAAGTAGTTCAGTGAAGTGATCAATAAGATGGAATTTTACCCTACCGGATTACTTTCTTGAGACGGTCGATGCTTTTCTCGACCTGAGCCTTTTCCCCTGTAGAGAGTGATTCATTGCTCAACGCGGTATATTCATTCAACGCCTCACGCACCAGTCCAACCTTCTCCAGCGCATCGGCGACTATGGAACGGTGGCTAAATTGCTTCTGAAGGTCTGGGTAAACCCTGAATACTTCTTTTGCCCGCAGCACGCAAGTCCCGTAGAATGCATGCTCGAAGAGTACACGCGCTCCGTTCATTCGCATCAGGCCGAACGGCGTTTCACCGACCGACGTACCGCGTTTCGAGTGATCAGTTCCATGCACGATGGTCGTACTGGGTGTTTCCAACCCGCCGTCCCGTTTGTCGGACGGTATGCCCCTGATAAACTCCATAGTCAGCTTAAGAATGAGCTCGTCCTGGTCCATCGAACGGAGGTCGAAGATCTCGACGATCGTAACAGCCGGGACACGTATCGTTCTCTCGCCATCTATCGTGACGACTGCGGAACTTCCTTTCCCGGTACGAATTGTGTCGTCCGGCTTTAGCCGCTCGCCAGCCTTCAGGGGCACCCAGACTTCGGCAACTCCGTGCCGAACCTCCACGGTCCCTTTGACAGTTTTCACCGAGTAGGTGGCTGCTACCAGCGGAACGCTGATGATCAGTGATAACAGAATGATCAAAACTACGTGCTGATTCATTGTTCGTTTCCCCCATCTCAGAATATCGTATGCACATCCACCACTTGAACCCAACCCTCAATGAGGCCTGGATTGAGACCGGTTTCGTTGAAATATTCCTTTGCACCAAGTTCCCACGCCGCATCAAATCCTCTCAGACTCTCGGTCGTTTCGATCGGAATCCAGACTGTCTCTTTCCCCTGATCATTTTTTCTTACCACGTAGCGCTTCGGGTTTTCGCTGATGAGCGGTGCCAGTTGGGGCTCGAGCCCGGTGTCGAACATCAGATAGACATGGGATTCTTGCGGGCGATCCGGTGGAATGACATCGATGTACGCAACGCCGATCCCAACGCTGATGAGGAGGGAGGAGTAACATACCGTCATGTCGTCGCAGTCGCCACCGCGCAGGTCGAGCGTCTCAGCAGGATACTGGACGCGGTCGCTGCTCTTCTTCGGGTCGTGAACGTATGAAAGACGACTCGAGAACTCGTTAAACAAGATTTTCGCTTCCATAAAACTCTGCAGGTTCTCCGGAACCGTCGCGAGCAAGTCTTTGTACTGGACTAGCTTTCTCCGCGTGAATTGCAGCACCTCCGGATCCTCAGGTGTTACGAAATAGCGTAGTTGAAGGACGTCTCCACTCCAGTCATTCCTGCCGTGGACCAACACACGCGCCTGGGATCGGTCGTCGTAGTCTCCGGCGATCGCCGCACTCACAAACACTTCGGCCTCTCGAATGATCATCTCGGTCACCGACCGAATCGCAGGAGTGAACACTGCTGTAAACGGAATTTGGATCGTCTGGCCCGGCTGGATGATGTAAGGTTTGCTTTCCGTGGGTCGTTCCATAAGTCGGTCGACGAAAAATCCTACCTTTACCTGGACCGGCTTCCCCGAGATGTTCCGCACGTGCACTTTTCCGAGTGGTCGGTATGCATATACCTGATACGATGACGGGTACACATCACTTAAAATCTCGATGTATTCGATTTTTGCAAGCTGCTCGTGTGTACGTCCGAGATGTACCTTCAACGAGAAGGCAATGCGATCGTGCGTGAAGGGATTCCAATCTGGACTTTCCCATCGTACAGATGTGAAAGCGTTCAGTGTCCCGGCTCCAGTACGATTCGTCTGGTCAACGAACCGCAGATAACTGAGATCTGCCTGGAAGAGGGGAGATGACCATCCGAAACCTACAGACACGGCCTGGATGAACGGCGAGGCATTCTGATCGGCGAACACGCCCTGCCGTATCCAGAAGTTGTTCCCGAGGTTCCATTCGTAACCGAGGGCAGCTCTTTCTTCGGTGTCGAAATCCAGTGCGACTGATAACGATCGTAGGGGCATGAAGGAGACTCCCCCTCGCGCGAACCTCGTTTGCGCTAGACCGAACTGTTCGATCTCCTCCGAAAACTCGCTCTCAGTGACTCTCAACAAATTCTTGGCCACTATGCCGATACGCCATCGTGGGTTCACTTCCCAGAGAGCTCCGACGTCGGCCAGCCACGATGATGCATCAAAGTCGATGACTTCGGACGAGACCAGGGTAACGGTGTCCTGAGAAATAAAGTATCGCGTGTCCGACACGGTTTCCTCACGGAAGCGAGCGCTTGCACCTACCGAAATATTGTCCGCGATCCGGTAAGCGTACCCTATTGCGAATCGTTCCCGATGCGATATCATCTTGTCGAAACTTGTTTCCAGTCGAGATACGGAATCGGTCAGAACGAACAGGGTCGGAACGATGAATTCAACTGCGTTACCGTCTGCGTAACGGATAGCGACCGTGTGACCGCCAAGGAATCGTTTCGCAATCCCCGCGGTTCCGAATATCAAGCCGTTGAAGTTAGGGTTCACGTTTGCAAAGTTGGAAAATGAAGCTTCCCAGTCTTTGACGAAGATCAGTCCTGCTGGATTCCAGTCGAGTGAGTGGATGTCATTCGTTGCAGCGGTGTAGGCTGCAAGGCTAATGCCGCGCGGTGAACTGAGATGTTGCCCGAAGCTATTCATCGCCATAAGGAGCAAGAGTGTGAGCTGCAATGTTCGATCAGTCATGACCCCCACATCCCTACCGGATCCTCACGAGCACATTGTGCACTGAGGCCACGCGGAGGAGTATCTTGTCCAGGTAGCCTGGAATCAAAATTTCTCTCTGTATTGAAGCCTCGAACGTGAACTGGAACATCTCGAATCGATCTGTCGGCAACAATCGCATAACCTTCGCCGGGATAATAATCCTCGGAATTCGCTTGGGAATGCGGATGCGCAAGAGCGGTCGGGCTCCCTCACCGGTGCCGGTGTTGAGGCCACTGATAATCATGGTTTGGGGACGTTCATCGGTCCACACAATTTCGAGGCTGTGATCCTTCGACAGCGAGGTTTCGGGCCTCGGAGAGACGATGTTTACCCGTCCGGGGCTCTTGATCAATACGCTTTGCGGTTCAATCCTGGTCTTCCCCTCGATAGTCCAAGTGTAGGCATGGTGTGGTACGTACTGGAAATTGCTATCTCCCTGGCCGTCGACATTAAGCAGTCCGTACCGTACCCCGGCGAGGGAATCAGCAAGCGGCGGTATGTTTCGTCGGATCCGATAAGGAGTTCGGTGGAGCTGGAGTCCATCCAGGAACATCCTCCCTAGGTCGAGTGATTTAAAGCCGATGACTCGTCCCATCAGCCAGACGGGATCTCTCAGATCAAGAAAAATGGCATGGGCGAACGAAACTTCGTGGTGCTCGCCAGGGAAATCGAACTGCACACCGGTCACGATCATCGATGCCGCGAACCGGGACGATTCAGAGCTGATCAGGCCTGTGGTATCGGCGGCAAGCGCCGTTCCTGTTGTGTCCGCCTCGAGACCGAGCACGTTGACTTCGAGCTCGCTATCCTCTTCGCCGGTAGTCTCATCGACCAGCTCAACAGGCTGGTTGTCTTCGCAGGCGACGGTGACAAGGAGGAGGATCAGGAGGAGAGCGATATTGAGGTTCTTAAGCATCGTTGGTCGTTCAATATAAATTCGTCCTGCCTCAGATGCAATCTCTCAAAAAACGCCACAGCCCCCATCGGCAGGGTGACGAGGGCTGCGGGTAAGAGTACATCGCCCCTTTATTGAACGATGTACGGTACTCCCCAGAAGCTCGTCGACACTGGTGCGGTATCATCAAAGAGAGTTCCGTGCGTGACGGCATCGACGTGGGCATTGAACTTTCCAAGATGGAAGTGAATGTTCCACGTTAGCTCATAGACGCGCTCGTACGAGTCGCCAACTTGCGTTTCCGAGACTAATTTTAATCGTATACGATGACGGCGCAGTCCAGTCCGTCCGGCACCGTACCGCAGGACAACCATGTCAGTTTCTGGCGAGTCGCTCGTCAGCGTCACCCGGAGTCGTACTTCGCTGTCCGGCCGGAAAATCGGAATGGGAAAAAATGGTAGATCGAAGTAAAGGAAGAAATCTGTCGGAGAAGTGACGACGATGGAATTGCCACTTGGGAATTCCAGCTTAAGTTCCTTGATTTGGATTTCATCGCTGTCAGTGCCCCCCTCGACAAGGGAGATAGCTTTGAACACCCAGTTGCGATGATGCTCGCGGAAGCGGCCGATGCGGAAAAACTTGATCTTGCGGAGAGCTGTGGACGTAAAAGGTTTTTCGATCAGCGTATCCGGGACAGCGGACGTGTCGCTGTACGCTGCGGCAATCAGAAATTGTCCGGTGATGGTCATCGTCACAGTAGCAACGACGAGCGTGTCGTCGAATCGCTCGAACTCTACATTGCGGTTAATGCTCTCGATTAGTCGACCAAAACGCAGGGGAAAGATCTCGGTGTTGATTTTTCCCATGGAGTCGTTGTAATCCGGAGGGAGCGCAGCGCCATCGTTGAGCGTAGCTTCCTCTGAAGCAAAGAACGGATCGTTCGAGATTACCGATCGAAAGTAATCCTCCTCGGTGTCAAACACCGGCGTGATGATCTCGCTGTCCTGGTCATCGCACCCGATCATGACAAGTGCAGCGAGCGTTGCGAGGATCAGCCAGGGGATCGTGTTTCGGACTTTAGCCATTGTTGATGCCCTCCTGTAGATAGAGTTTATGGTTGTTGTTTTGGCTGGGGGAGACTTTATTTTGCGTTACGGTCAATCCCACCGTACGTTGGTGAATTCAAACCGCGTGCCAATATGCGGATTGCTGAAAACAGGGCATTTTAGGATGCAGAAGCACAAATGCTGGGTCGGAGTGATCGCTGAAGTGCGGGAATTCAGACTCGGAAGTGCGGGAATCGGCAGGATCAGGCGGAAGGATTAGATATGATTAGGTCTTTGCGAGCACGACTTTGCCCTAACGAGGTGGAGTTTGCCGGGATCGCAATGACAGAAAGAGGTGCTGTTACGGAAGCTTCGGGTGCTTTCGGTGATGATTCGTTGCGTCCTGATACGCCTTAGCTACTGCAAGCACGATTGATTCGTCATAGAGATCTCCCGTAAACGTGATGCTGGTTGGAGTCCCTTTTTCTGAAAAGCCGTTTGGTACGACGACAGCAGGATGTCCGGTCAGGTTCGTCAACAGGAGGTTGTTGCCCCCAAAAGACGGAGCTACATATACTCTGACCGTGTCCATAAGCCGTGCCATCTCCTGCATTACCAGAGTCCTCACCCGGTTCGCCTGAATGTATTCTACCGCCGGAATAAACCTCGCTTGCCGAAACACGTTCGGCCAGGCATTCTTGATCTGTCGGACAAGAAGGTCGTCACGATTACTCCGGGTGATTTCATCAAAAGCTGCGGCGGCTTCGGCGCTGAGGATGAACGACAGGTGCTCGACCGGATAATCAGGCAATTCGATCGGGATCAGAGTCGCACCAAGCGAGCGGAGAGTCTGGAGGACAGCATCGTCGTTTGCTTTATTAGTCCTCTCTCGCTCGAACTCGTGCTTCAAGTATCCAATCCTGAGGTCTGCGAGCTTCACACTTGGGTTCCAGTTGAACGGGATGTCGACTACGGTCCCATCTTTTCCGTCGGGACCGTGGATAGCGTTAAAGACAATCGCGCAGTCTTCTACCGACCGACAGATCGGACCGATCTTATCCATACTCCAGCTCAGCGCCATGGCACCGTGACGGCTGACCCGTCCATACGTGGGGCGCATACCGGTGGTGCCGCAGCGTGTCGAGGGTGATACGATAGAGCCCCACGTCTCCGTGCCGATGGAGAAGCCGACCAGACCGGCCGCTGTGGCCGATGCTGGTCCGGCGGATGAGCCGCTGGAGCCCTGCTCGAGATTCCAGGGATTTCTCGTCTTGCCTCCGAACCAGACGTCACCCCATGCCAATGCTCCCATCGTCAGCTTGGCAACGAGGACTGCACCAGCCTCTGCCAAGCGCTTGACCACCGTTGCATTCTCGTTGATTATTTGGTCCTCGTATGGCGTGGCACCCCAGGTCGTTTTGATGTTCCTCGTAGCTAACAGGTCTTTGGCTCCCCAGGGGATGCCATGGAGCGGCCCTCGGTAGCGACCCGCTGCAATTTCTTCGTCTGCCCTCTTTGCCTGTTTCATCGCCAGGTCTTCTGTCAGTGTGATCACGCATTCCAGGTTCGGGCCGTATCTCTTCAGCCGGTCAAGGTACATTCTTGTGAGTTGGACGGAGGTGACCTTTTGCGATTTGATGAGCTGGGCAAGATGGGTTACAGGATAGAACGCCAGGTCTTCGATATTGGTCGGGACTTCGACATCGGTTATGGATGACATTTTGAACGGTTTTCGTTCGGAGTTAAACTTCCTATCCGGGAGAATTGCACTGAACGCGATTGCAGGGGGGACGCTGTTCGCAAGATTGACCATCCGAAGGGTGTCGTAGTTTCCGAGATGTTCGATCATCCCGTCGAGCATGGAGTCCCGCTCGGCATTTGTGAAGGTCAACCCTACAAGTTTCTCCGCCTCAGCAATCACTTGCTTGGAAATAGGGCTCGGATCCTCATTGGAGACAAAAGAGGTGGCGGTGGCGAAGATAACGGCAAAGCCCAAAGCGAAAAGTACTTTTAGACGGTTAGGCAATTTCATGGTGTCCTCCTGGACTACTTCCGATTTATTTATCATTCCCGCTAATCGATCATCTGAGGAATGAATGCCCACTGAATTGACCAAATGCAGGATTCATCTCTTTGAAGGCATACGATTCCACCCATCTGGAAATCGACGATTCTCTTAGTTTCATCCTGGCAGAGGAGGTAAGAGGAGAGCTTTGCGAGGTGCGGAAGGTGCCCCACCAACATAATGTCTTCAGGTGCCTCATTGAGACGCTTTACCCAAGATGCAGGATCGGCGAGGGGCTCTAAGCCTACAGCCTTTGCTACTCCGCCAGGAGGGTCCAAATGTTGGGCGAGAGCCTCGGCGGTCTGTTGAGCTCGGGTCTTCCCGCTGTGGAAAACCTTCTGGACCCGAACCCTCAGGTGTTGGGAAGCGAACATTGAGACCTTTTGAATGTCACTCCATCCCTTTTCAGAGAGGGGGCGTTGAGGATCTTCCTCTTCCTTTTTCGGTTGTGCATGCTGGACGAGATACAGGTTCATCGTCTTTGCCTCCTTTTCGATTTATGGAGGTCCATTTCATCCTGCCTCACGATACCCTGTCGTTTCTTTGCGTTTCATTTATCGACGTGTTCACTTGAGTTTTCCTGTGTCGAAATAAATTCTTTCACCGAGAATTTTCCCATGTTTGATCGGAAAGAAAATTGCGAATGGAACCGAGATCGGTTCTCCAGTGGGCTCAAACCCGAAAATCTCTCGAACGGGAGTGCCTACGAGAATGGATTCTTCAACCACCCCATTTTCCGAGATGTAGTGTTGCTGCAAATCCAATTTGACGTCCGGAATGGCGTCCCAAAGGGACTTGTAGAATTCTGCCACCGCACTCTTACCTCGGAAAACCTCGCCCAGCGGCACGATCGTGTACACACAGTCATCGATCAGCGTGTCGATGAGTTTCTCAAGGTCGCGGCGGTTTTCTGCGAGCACATGTTCGAGCCAGATGTGCTTGTTGTGCTGGAGAGTGGTATTAGAGATCATGAAGGCCGTGCTGCATGGAAGCCCATTACCCGTGCCCTATCCCCCCGACGGGTCCACTCCGCGACGACGAAGTTGCCCCTTCGGAGGACTTCGTCTGCCCCTTCGGGACCGTGGGAAAGGGTAGTCACGAAGCGTCGGGGTGAGGGGTATTCTTGACGACTACAATTCCGCTCGGAACTTAATAGTGCACCCCAGCGACTTAGTCTCCTTCACCGGGATCTTTTTCCCCCCGATCAAAGCCTCCATAGCATCCCGGAGATAGTGTGCCTCTATTTTTTTTGGATCCTTTGCATTGTCATCAATGACGCCGTGGTAGACGAGTCGACCGTCTTGGTCGAACAAGAATACTTCTGGCGTGCGGGTTGCCCCGTACGCTCTTGCCACGTCTGAGGTGGCGTCCACCACGTATGGAAACGCGAAGCCCCTTTCCTCTGACCGCTTCTGCATTACCTCATAGCTGTCCTCGGCATTAACCCGCGGATCATTGGGGTTGATCACCATGACTCCAAAACCCTTGTTCTGGTAGGTGTTTCCCAAAGCAACGATTCGGTCTTCCCAGGCTATCACCCAGGGGCAGGAATTGCAGGAGAAGATGATCAGGGTGCCTTTCTCTCCGGCGACTTCTGCAATTGACAGTTCTCGGCCGTCCACGTTCTTCATTTTTATCTCAGTCATGCGGAGAGGATCGCCCATTCGGGGTGCTCTCATCTTCTTACTCTTCTTCTCTTGAGCCATTGCGGTAGTCAGCATCAAGAGGACGAGAAATGCCGTGATCATTCTGCAGTGAAGTCTCATTATTAGTTCTCCTTTTTGGCTATCGTTGACGTGGATGTGCACCAGGTGTCGTTGCGCGATACGATCCTTTGCGGAAAAGATTCCGGCTTGTGATTTCCGGTCGCCGGAGGGCGGATGCTCGGGCTTTTATTCTGTTGTTTCGGATTCCCACTTCACTCCTTCTCTCAAGGCTTCCAGGATCGACTGTTCGAACTCGACATACGATGCCTTCCCCTCCCAGAAGTGTCGCATTGTACCGTCGGCATCGTAGATAAAGGTAGCCGGCAGTGCTCCTGACCATTCGGGGTTCATGGCGTTGATGAACTCCATGTCGCTACCTGCCTTGATGTAGGAAGGGAAATCCACCCCCTGCTCAGCCAGAAATTCAATGACTTGGGGTATCTCCGTGTCGAAATCTCCTGACACGAGGATCACTTTCAAGCCTTGATCCCGGTATTCGCGCTGAAGACGCAAGATGTCCGGAAACTCCTCCCGGCACGGCCGGCACCACGTCGCCCAGACGTTCAAGAGGACTGCATCCGCGTCTAAGTCGCGCACTGCCTGCAAGATCTCTTCTCCCGTTGTTGGCACTACGATTGGCGACTCCTGGCCTCTTGTTTCAACTCTATGCTCGGCGGATTTGCCGCTGGTTGGAGCCGACAATTCTAATGTTCCTCCGCAACCCATGAGACTCCAGTATGCTCCCAATGCCAACACAAAGAGGCGTGTGGGCCACGCGAAGCATTTTTCTGCCTGCAAATCTCTAATTCGTAGATTTCGTTGAAATTCTCTCGACATTTTATCCTTTGACTTGATGCGCTAGTTTCTCTCGAAATCACAATATAGTGGAAAACCAGGAACTGAAATATTAGGCTACAAAAATATATCCTTCATCTACCAGACAATCAAGGTACTAACATCTCACACAGAGTATGCTAATCGAGCCGTCTTGACCGGTTTCAATATTCCGGTGTACGATGGTCATCAGAATACCGGTCTTCAGACGAACA
>JAZGDX010000135.1:0-6873 GCA_036478305.1 Bacteroidota bacterium | reverse complement strand
GTATCCGATTGTGATCGATTCTTTGTCGGTTACTCTGTTCGCTTGAGTACTCTCAGAACGCTCGGTCAGGAGCGGACGCCCGACCGTCGTCGTGAGCTGGCGAGGAGACTTGGACTCCTGACCTGCTGATTACAAATCAGCTGCTCTACCAACTGAGCTACGCCAGCGTCAAGTTATGTACGCCACAGCATGGATATCCACTGCACGAAACTGTGTTAGAATCAATACTATACTATGGAGCGATCCAGTGAGGAACAGCGATTTTTACAGATTCTCCACCAGGAAGTGAGATTCCCAAAGCTATATATTATAACAAATTCCGACAAAAAGTCAAGCGCACCCCCAAAAAAACCTTCATTTTTCACCAAGTACCCACACCTCTCCCCAACCTACCTCCACCTACCCACCCCTCGTACACCTCACCGCTTCAACCCCCCCAATCCCACTCCCTGACAACACCCCTCGCCCACCCTCAAAACCATCCCATATCGCCTTTCACCCCTACATTTTCAAACTGCCTAGAACATCAATCCCAGATCACGAGATACCATCCACCGCAAATTCCCTGGGGAAAATCATCGGCCCTGAACACACTGGTTCGATCCAGCCAACGCAAGTCTCTCTTGCTCTTGCCCCAGTGTCTCATGTCGACGATCCTGGCTTTACGCGGTAGTTGAGTTACGAGGGAATCGAGATCTCAAGGCGGGATATGAGGCTTCTGAACAGTCAGGGGATCGCTTACAGGTAAGACTCGGCTTACCGGACGGGATTCTTCCTTAGATACTCATAGGCAAGGTATGCAAAAAAACCCGCACCTGTCTTCATCGCCTGTTCGTCCACATCGAACAATGGCGTGTGAACCTCGTGTACGATTCCTTTCCTCTTGTTCGCAACGCCAAGGCGAAAGAAAGTTCCGGGAATTTTTTCCAGAAAGTAGGCGAAAGACTCCCCTCCCATAACCTGCTCCACTTCGAAGACGTTTCGTATGCCCCGGAATTCAACGGCCCGAGCTCGGGCGAACTCCGTCTCCGTCGGTTGATTGACGAGCGGAGGATTTCCTTTACTTATCACCAATTTGAACTTCGCGCCGGCAGCCGCACAAACACCCGCGACCTTCCGTCTCACGAGTTCGTGTGCTCGCTTTCGGGTATGCGAGTCCACAGTGCGGAGAGTACCCTCAAGGCGCACCTCATCCGGGATCACATTCTGGGCTGTACCACCCTCGATCTTTCCGATTGTCAGGACAACGGGTTGGAACGGATTCAGACTTCGACTCACCACAGTCTGCAGTGCAAGCACAACCTCCGATGCAACGACGACAGGGTCCACTGCGCTCTGAGGTCGCGCGCCATGACCTCCCTTGCCCCGAATCGTGATCGACAATTCATCTGCAGCAGCCATCGTGGGTCCGGTGCGGAATCCGAGTTTGCCTGTCTCAGCCCGCGGGTACACATGCAACCCGAAGATCGCATCGACGTCATCTAGAGCACCTTCCTTCAACATCCCGATTGCACCTCCGGGATTTCGTTCCTCGCTCGGCTCGAAGACGAATTTCACAGTCCCTTCGAGAACGTTTCTCATCTGAGAAAGGATCATCGCCGCTCCCATTACGTTCGACATGTGAACATCGTGCCCACATGCGTGCATCACTCCGGGAATTTCCGATCGGTAGGGAACCCTGCTCTCCTCCCCGATTGGAAGTGCATCCATATCTGCTCGCAGTGCGACGACTGGGCTGGATCGCTTTCCCCTTAGAATACCGATGACGCCTGTTTTCGCGACGCCGGTCTGGACTGCAAGTCCCAGTGACCTCAACGTTCGTGCGATGACCATCGCGGTCCGCTTTTCTTTGTAGGCCAGCTCAGGATTTTTGTGCAGGTCGCGCCGGAATGCAACAACGGTCTTAAAGATCGAGTTTGCTTCGCGCTTTATTTTCTCCTTCATCGCTGAACATACAGAATGTGGCAGGTCCCTCTCAGTACAGCGATGATACCTAAACTCATGCCGAAAATCAACTGACCGACATACAAGAATGGCCTTGCATTTTGCAGTGTCCATGCCTAAATTTGATCAGTCGAGAATTGAAACCCACCATCGCGGAGTCCTCCACGAGATAAACCCGGTCAGCCACGAAGCCCCGTGAAACGGGGAGAAGCGGCTTCTTTGTGGATCATTTCGCGGCATCCTTTCACCGACAACTCGGAACCGTCAAATGGTCAAACTCATCGCATTGTACCGCAAACCTGACGATGTCGGAGCCTTCGACGATCATTACTTTCAGGTCCATATTCCCCTTGTTAAGAAGATGCCCGGGCTCAAGAAACTGGAGATCACAAGGATCACCGGTGCGCCCATCGGCGGCACGAAATACCATATGATGGCGGAGATGTACTTCGACGATCTGGATTCAATGAATGCTTCTGCGGCATCTCCGGAGGGAAAGGCTGCAACGAAGAACCTCATGGCGTTTGCTGCAAATCTCGTGACGATGTTTCACGGCGAGCTGACAGAGTAGAACACCAAGGAGGCTTCCACCTCCCAAGCACCTACCACCGATCTGTGTATGGACAAGTACGCTGGAAAGACGACAGATAGGCTTAACTTTAGGAACCTCCTGTACGAGAAGCGCAACTCTCGGGCCATCATAACCATCAATCGTCCAGAGGTTCACAATGCGCTTGATTTCGACACAGTACGGGAGCTTGCGACGGCTTTTGAGGACGCCTCCTGGAGCGACGATGTAGCAGTCGTGATACTGACTGGAGCAGGAGATAGGGCGTTCTGTACCGGGGCGGACATAAAGGAGTGGAAAGAGGATTTTCTTGCTCGACCGAACGACTTCTATAAATGGATGGGCGCGTTCATCGAAATGCACGATAGGCTAAGAAACATCGGGAAGCCTACAATTGCCCGTTTGAACGGGATCGTCGTTGGAGGTGGCAATGAACTGAACATAGCATGCGACCTCGCTGTTGCGGCTAACCACGTGACGATCCGACAGATCGGCACAGCCCGCGGAAGTGTGCCAGCTGCCGGTGCAACCCAGTGGCTCCCGCTGATCGTCGGGGATCGTCGAGCTCGTGAAATTCTCTGGCTTTGCGAAGAAATCCCAGCGAAGAAAGCGCTCGACTGGGGACTCGTCAATCAGGTTGTCCCGAAGCGGAAACTAGATAGGGCGGTCGATGAGTTGGCTGAGAAACTGGTGAACAAACTCCCGGAGAGCATGCGTTACACCAGACAGCAAACAAACTTCTGGCGTGACCTGTCATGGGGCCTGACGATCGGCCATCTCCGAGACTGGTTAACGATCCACGCCGCATCGCCAGAGGTTGTCGAGGGAATCACCGCATTCGCAGAGAAGCGAAGGATTGATCACACAAGAGTCCGAGCCTCCGTATCCAAAACGTGCAAGAACTGCAACGCGGCAATGCCGGGACATTTTTCTTACTGTGGATCCTGCGGAAGCAAGCTCTTGTAAGCTGCACATTCCATCTGTTCAGACTTAATCATACAGACATCGACTGATTTACCCCTTTCAACCTTAACTGTGTTCCGACCATGGCTTACTCTCACATTATCGTCAGCATGGAGGACGGTTATGCCATCGTCCAGTTAAACCGACCTGAAGTTCTGAATGCTCTCAACATCAAACTGATGGAAGAGCTCGTTCAAGCTCTTGAGAACCTTGATAAGGACGACGCCGTACGTTGCATCATCCTTACAGGCAACGAGAAAGCCTTTGCCGCAGGTGCGGACATCAAAGAGATGGCAGATGCGTCTGCTGTGGAGATGTTGCTGAGGGATCAATTTGCGCGGTGGGACCGAATTCGGAAAATCAAGAAACCAATGATTGCCGCCGTCAGTGGATTCGCACTCGGAGGTGGCTGTGAGCTTTCGATGACGTGCGACATCATAATCGCCTCGGAGACAGCAAAGTTCGGTCAGCCGGAAATCAGCATCGGCGTCATGCCGGGGGCCGGTGGCACGCAGCGCCTCACACGCGCGGTAGGCAAACACAAAGCGATGGAGATGATCCTCACTGGCAAGATGATTTCAGCGGAAGAGGCAGGTCGATGGGGTCTTGTCAACAAAGTTGTCCCTGCGGAAATGTATCTCGAGGAGGCAAAATCGCTCGCGAAGGAGATCGCCTCGAAGCCTCCGGTTGCCGTCCGACTCGCCAAGGAATCGGTTCTGAAATCTTTCGACACGACGATCGAGGGAGGTCTGGAATTCGAGCGGAAAAACTTCTACCTCCTGTTTGCTACCGATGACCAGAAAGAGGGGATGAAGGCATTCATGGAGAAAAGGAAGGCGGATTGGAAGGGAAGGTAGAGGCAATTTCGGGTCGCGGATTGTGATTGATCATCGGACAGGTAAGGGAACAACAGGTTTAGCACTGGCAAATAGTCGAAAGACAACGATGAAGTAGTCCATTGCAGGATGTAATTCAATGTATCTGAAGGTCAGCAATCAACCCGTCCCGTCTCGGCACGGTCGAGACGGACATTCATCAGTCATCGTTCCTCAGCTGTCATTCGATCACATAAACCTTCTCTTATGAGCTATCAGACCCTCCTCTACGAGAAACGAAACGGTGTCCTCACGATTACGATGAACCGCCCGGAAGTGTACAACGCCTTCAACGAGCAGATGAAGAAAGAGATAAACGAGGCGTTGAAGGAGGCAGAGAAGGACGCCTCTGTCCGTTGCGTCGTCGTTCGTGGCGCCGGGGAGAAAGCGTTTTGTTCAGGGCAGGACCTGAAAGAGCACGCCGCGCAAAGGCAATCCCTAAAGGCATCGATCGAGAAGAGCTACAACCCAATGATCCGAAGAATACGGACGATGGAAAAGCCTGTCGTTGCGATGCTCCAAGGTGTGGCAGCTGGAGCAGGATGCAGCCTAGCCCTGGCCTGTGACATGAGGATCGCATCAGAAAAGACGCGACTCATCGAAGTGTTCATACGGATCGGACTGGTGCCGGATTCCGGATCACATTGGTTCTTAACTCGACTCGTTGGCCTCGGCAAGGCTTTCGAGCTCGCAGCGCTTGGAGACGAGATCGGGGCAGACGAGGCATTCCGCTTGGGACTCGTGAACAAAGTTGTTCCGTCGCAGCAGCTCGAAGAGGAGACGATGAAAATTGCCGACAGGCTCGCCAAAGGCCCTACCAAGGCAATCGGATTGATCAAGCGAGCTCTGAACAAGGCGGCATATTCCGACCTCGAAACTGTCCTGGAGTATGAAGCACTCATTCAGGATATCGCATCACGAACGGCTGATCACCAGGAGGGAGTGCAGGCGTTTCTAGAAAAGCGATCAGCGAAGTTTCAGGGTAGGTAGCGGTTGATCGAAACCGAACTTTTCGTTAGGTTGATCAAAGAATGAGACTCGCACACCAAGATGCGAGTGTGACGAGACTGCTGATCCCCATAGGAAACACGGTAAAAGAGGTCGAAGAGGACTGTAGCAAATTGCAGCAGGCCATCCGACTAGCAGAAGAGTCTGAAAGGTACGACAATGGCAGGACGACCGTAGGAATATAATCTGAGCACCGATATCTCATACCTGGTCCTTCCTCTTCTCATTCACTAGGTTTCATCTATGATCAAAACCCTTGGCGTCATTGGCGCTGGGACGATGGGTGCAGGGATTGCTCATGTTGCTGCCCTTCACGGTTGTGAAGTGCTCCTCCACGAGGCTTCCGCTGAGGCACTTCATAAGGCAATGGAACGCATCCAGATGAACATGAAGAAGTCGATACAGCGAGGGAAGTTCAGTCAGGAGAAATTTGCAGAAGTCATCGCGCGAATACACCCGGGAACGAATCTCGAGAATTTCAATCATGCCGAGTTTGTGATCGAAGCGGTGTTCGAAGAGCTTTCCTTGAAGCGCGAAATACTCACACGACTCGATTCCATCTGCACAGATACAACCGTCTTTGCCTCAAACACCTCCTCCCTTTCCATTACGTCCCTGTCAACCGCGAGCGCACATCCCCACCGTGTCGTCGGCATGCATTTTTTCAACCCAGCCCAAGTTATGGAACTCATCGAGGTCGTCTGGGGCCAATTCACCAAGATCGAAACGGCTCAGCAAACGATGGAGTTTGCACGACAGATAGGAAAGACCCCGGTGCTTGTGAAAGATGCGCCCGGATTCATCGTCAACCGAGTCGCTCGACCGTTCTATGGCGAAGCACTGCGACTGCTGGGCGAAGGAGTGGCCACGGTCGATGAGATCGACCGAATCGTGCGACTCGAAGGCGGATTCAAGATGGGACCATTTGAATTAATGGACCTCATTGGCATCGACGTAAATCTTACGGTCACACAGTCGGTGTACGATCAGTTCTTTCAGGAACCGAGATTTCGCCCCCACCCGATCCAGCAAACGATGGTGGAAACCGGAATGTTAGGCAGGAAAACCGGAAAGGGGTTCTATGATTACACCAAGACGTAGGAACGCTGTGTGGATCGGTCCTCGAGTATGTTGATCAGAGTCCTGCCTACATAACATGTGAATCCTAATACCGGTCAGACTCTACTTTTGGGGAAATTCGAATTTGGGCGCTAAGAAGAAACCTTCGAGACCAAAGATCCTCGTGACGGGTGAATCAGTGCTCGTGGACGAAGTGGCATCGGTTTGTTCACGGCAATTCGATGTACGCACAAGGTACAATGATGTGAAGGGGCGTCGGGTACTCCCGGGCTCGAGAACCATTCGTCAGACTAACATCATCCCGAAAAGCGTTCTGCTGGCAATCGAGGCAACCAACACCTCGACTGAGGAGAAGAAGAAGAACCTGATGGATCTCGATGACGCCCTCCCTCTTGTCACACCCATACTGACCTCTTCGGTCACCGTCAGCATAGC
>JAZGDX010000134.1:0-3202 GCA_036478305.1 Bacteroidota bacterium | reverse complement strand
GAAGTCCTCCTCGATGTGCTCAAACGAGCTAAGAGCGAAAATATCGCTACCCTGTCCGGTCCGAGTCACGCAGAAGAAGTGAGCAAGAAAATTCCGTCTGCGGTCGTCTCAGCCTCGGTGAGTGCTGAGACGGCGAAGTTGGTACAATCGGCCTTCATGACGCCTTTCTTGCGAGTCTATGTGAGCGAGGATATCCGTGGGGTCGAATTGGGTGGGGCGCTGAAGAACGTCATTGCGGTTGGAGCCGGGATCGGCGACGGCTCAGGGTTTGGCGACAATAGCAAAGCTGCTCTCATGACGCGCGGGATTGTCGAAATAACCCGGCTGGGAGTGGCGATGAACGCGCAGCCGAAGACATTCTGGGGCCTTTCCGGCATTGGCGATCTGATTGTCACGTGCATGAGCCGGCACAGCCGGAATCGTTACGTGGGAGAGCAGGTGGGAAAAGGCAAGCCGTTGGACGAAGTATTGAAGGGCATGGAGATGGTTGCGGAAGGAGTAGCGACGACAAAATCTGCCTACAACCTTGCCCAGCGGTACCGGGTTACCATGCCCATCACCGAAGAGGTTCACCAAGTCCTCTTCGAGGGAAAAGACCCATTCAAGGCAACGAACGACCTCATGACACGGCACGCCAAAGGGGAAGAATGACACAAGAACCGAGGGTATGGGCTGCCAACTAGTTTGTTCCCCAGACTGTTGATTAGAAAAAAATTGACGATATTTGTCGGGATGTGCCAGTGATCACTTGATTTTGACGCCTGTTTTGTGTAGACTTGGGTGAGAGTCACAGAATCGTCTCCCCCTTACCCTTTTCCCATTCAAGTCAAAGCTCAAGAGACACTACAGAGTCTCAGGCACTGCTTGATCGATGGACTAGCAACCAAGGTGCGCGCCATCACTCCAAAAGGAGCCGTTAAAAAGCGGGTCCGGCGCTTCCGTGTGAATTCACAGCTTTGAAAATCGACCGAAAAATTCTCATCACCGTATAAGATTCCATGGGCGGCTCTCAAACATTCATGACGATCGGAGCTCTCATGCTCCTTTCGAGTCTCATCTTGAGCCTGAACAACGCAATTCTTGGACGCGATCTGGTGAATTACGAATCGGAGGCGACCCTTACCGCGATCGCTATTGGCCAGTCGCTTCTCGAAGAAGTGCGGACACGCGCGTTCGATGAGAACACCGTGCCACCGAATAGAGCTTCGAGCCCGGCGGACCTGACGTATCCAGACTATGTTGGACACGAAGACGGGGAGGAAGGCACGGAGGATTTTGACGACATCGATGACTATGATGGATTTAGGCGATCCGTGACAACGACGAGATTCGGAGATTTCATACAAGCGGTGAGAGTCTACTATGTCCGCAACACCAATCTTGCGGACAGCTCGAACTTTCCGACGTATCTGAAACGGATTGATGTTGAAGTGTCGAATTCATATGTAGTGTCGACTTCATATGTCGGGACTCCTATTAACAGAATCACTTTGTCGACTGTCATCGCCTATCGGTAGCCTCCAACCAGCGATTTCGAGAACAGGGGCTGAAGTATGAATGTGTTGCTCGATATTACTGTCTCGACATTTGTCGCGGGCTTGATCATCCTGACGATTGTCGGTCTGAACGGTGTGATCTCCGATGCGGCGTTTCAGACAACCACAAGCGTTGCGGTCCAGCAGGATATCTCCGATCTTGCCCGAATCATTGAATTCGATTTCTACAAGATCGGGTACAGTGCAGACCCGGCATTCGATGATCTCGCGTTTCTATATGCCGATTCGGCACGGCTGGGATTCCGTTCCGACATTGATCGTGACTCGACGGCTGAGAGGATCTGGTACTCGTTGGAAGATCCTGAGATCGAAGGCCTTGAGGGCGAGGCCCCGCCGTATAAACAGCTGTATCGTACGGTAGACGACGACGAGGACGACGATATTCCTGAACTTATCGGTACAGGGATCGTCGAGTTCAACCTACAGTATTTCAATGGAGTAGGAGTTCAACTAACGGGATTCCCTCCAACGGACCCCGGGACTCTGGCTTCGATCCGCTCAATCAGGATCCAGGTCAAGCTTCAAAGCGTAATCCTTCCAGATACGGTCCTCGGAGCGTCGTATTGGGAAAAATACATTAGTCCGAAAAACTTGTAATTACGAGGGAGCGTGAATCTGCTATGGGAAATGCAACGATTATCCTCGTACTTGGACTTGGCTTAAATGTCGGCTTGCTCTCGTACACCCTTCTCAGTAGGTCCGGGGACGCGGTCGAGAACTACACCATCTACTACGAAACGACGATGGCGAAGAACATAGCCAACACGGCAGTGGATTTGACACTGCAAAAACTGAGAGATAACGCTACCTGGAGAGATGGCTTCCAACAGGTTCCGTTTGGTGAGAACTCTCAGTCGGGTACACTTTCCTCGACACTGACAGATACTGCCGTTGGTGGCAAAGACTATATCAACGTTGTTGCCATCGGCAGCTACAGCGGTCAATCGGATACTGTTGTCGTTCTCGTGAGTCCGGAATTTGTCCCCGATGTCGTGCGCGGAGCCTTTACCGCATTCGGACCGCTGGATGACACTATCAGCGACATGCAGATCGACGGGAGGGACCACGACATCAATGGGGATCTCCTTCCAAGTCCAACGGACGGAGTGTTTGGCATTTCTTCAGCAACCGATTTTGTTAATACACAAGACGCGGTGATCGGTGGCACAGATGCTGGCGGAGTTGACCACGAGATGGATTTTCCTGAGGACCCGGAAATCATTGAGGAAAACTTTGATTGGGGAGGGACGTTTCCCTCCGGTCCAGACGAAGTGCTTGGACTTCCGGAAGGAACGTTGAAGGCGATCGCCCAAAGTGGAGCGAACGGAAGCCAGTACTTTACGAATTATTGGGACCCTCCATGGATAGAATGGGCAAACAACAAGTTTGTGTCACCCCCGCTCAGGGGAGTCACGTTTATTGAAGTTCCCCCTGGCACGGAGTGGAGGAAGATGAGGATCAGCCCAGATTCCGAAGGAATTTTCATATTCCATAGTAGTGATACTGATGCCTATTGGAATGACATTAACTTATTTCCAGATGTTGGTGAATTCAAGGGATTGATGATCTTCGACAAGGTCTTCCATATTCACATGGATATCCTGGGCGGATTGGTTATTCTCACGCCGAACACTGTGGTAGGTAAG
>JAZGDX010000133.1:0-3067 GCA_036478305.1 Bacteroidota bacterium | reverse complement strand
GAAGTACTGGTGTCCCCGTGGCGTGTTTGGCGGGGGAAACAAGTGGAAGGGTCTGTAATCAAACCACTCAATGTACGAATAGTCTCCATAGTTGTAGCCGCGCGTTTGCCGAATATCTCGATACAGTCTACCGAAGCTGTCGCGGTGGGTGCCGAAGAAAATATTCGCAACATAGAGCGACCAGTAATCGGGATGTGATCGAGTTAGGCGTAGAGGGAATCCTGCATGGATGCCTGAAGCGATGGTACCGGGTTGAATCACGATGGTCAGATACCTTCCGTCGATTGGATGAGGAGGCTCCGGTATTTGCTTTTCGAGCATAGCGACGTCTGTATTCCCGCCGACGGTCTCCAGAGCCTGCCGCACCAACCTGACAACGTCGTCGTCCATCGTGTTTAAACCGACGATGAGGCTTTCTGGAGCGTAATAGGTCTTATAGAAGGCAAGTACGTCTCCCCGCTTCACGGCTTTCAAACCCTGAACTGTTCCTATCGGCGCATGTCCGTACGAAGTTCCATGATGAAGGAAGTTATCGAGACCGTAGAGGCCGAGCAACTCCGTATTTTCCAGTCGGAGCGTGGATCCGATGTCCTCGAGAAATTCCAAACGCACTCTGTCCAATTCTTCCTGGGCAAACAGAGGTTGAGTAAACAGTGGGTGGAGAACCCTGTCAACGTACTGAGGTAGAACATCGAGTGGGACGCTCATCGAGAATGTGGCAGTCTCCTTTTCTACAGCGACGGAGGGTTTGGCTGCCGATCCCCATGGCCGCACGAATTCCGCGAGTTTTTCCTTCGTCACTGGAGCTTTTGGGTCACCGTAACTCCCCTCGAGAATCAACTGTGCCGTAAGGCTGGATAATCCTTCGAGACCGACCGGGTCAAAAGCTGATCCAGCTTTCACCATGATCCTTACCTGCACGAGTTCAGCGGGAGTGTCGAGTACAATCATTTTGACTTCTGATGTTTGCGAAGCACTCAGATTGCAGCAGAAGATGGCAAGAGCAGAGACAAGCGCATGCGTATGGGTTCGCCTAGAAGGTCTCATTGGAATTCTCCGTGAGGGTGCAGAATTTGCGAGTTGACAACTCATTGAGTGTTCATTTTTCTGTATCGTGGGCCATTGTCACGATGACGCGGTTGTTTGGCACAAAGAACATCTGTGCGAACGCATCGATGTCGGTTGTCTGGAGATTCTCAACGGACGCCACCAGTTCGTCAAGAACGTTCGGATCACGCTCGAAGCGATAGTACCAGGCAAACCTTTGCGCAACGTTAGCAGGACTGTCGAGTGATGCAAGGAAATCGTACTTGTACTTACTCTTCACAGTCTCGAGGATCTTGGCTGCATCAGGCATCGAGGAGAAGTTCTTCAGGTCGTTGAACCCCGCAATGATGTCCTGGATGACCTCTTCCATGTACTGCTTACCGTTTGTTGAGTACTGTTCTTTGTAGAGGCGGGCGTTTGCGACCGCGAGTCGACGGTCAAATCCTTCGTACATACTCTTCCCGCCGTAAAAGTAGAACTCACTAGCGGTCTTCTTTTCATACCGAAGTTTCTTGAACAATGGTGCAGGTTCGGATACGAGAAGCTCGGGAAGAACCTGGCCGACGGCTGTCTCTGTGGTGCCTGTGTGGTGCGCGGACAGTTTGTAGGCAACCGATACGCGCGGTGGAACTGCAGACTCCCAAGGAACGTGTCCGCGGAGTTCTTCCGTCGGCGACGGGTCTTCAACGGAGACATCGGGTATTGACGAACTCTGCCAGCCTCCGTAGTACTCTCGGATCTTTGGAAGCAATTCGTTGCCAGTCACGTCACCGGCGATTACCAAGACGCAATTGTTGGGCCGGTAGTAGGTTTGGTAGAAATTCACCGCATCATCATGGTGATTCGGCATTTCAAGAACGTCCTCGTAGTAGCCGATAGTCGTGTGTCCGTACGAATGAGCAGGATATGCAAGCTCAAGCATCTTTTCGGTGATCTTCAATGCCGGATTTGTGGCGTTTCGGCGGTATTCGCCGAGCACGGCGCCCGTTTCCGTCTTGAAGATCTTCTCATCAAACGCAAGCGAGACAAAGCGGTCCGATTCGAGCTCGAGAAGTCCGGGAAGACCTCTTGTTGCAGGCCCCTTTTCCAGATTAAACGTGAACGTAAGCGGATGGTAGTAGGTGACATCGAACCACGTCCAAGCGTTGTTGTGGGTACCGAGGTTGTCCATGGTTTCGTCGTACCCGTTCACTTGATTGTTATACTTGTGCCGGAACAGGATGTGCTCAAAGAGATGTGCAAGTCCCGTTGTTCCTCGTTCCGTTTCGTTTCGGGCGCCAGCGAGTACCAGGGTGTTGTAGCTCAGGACATCCTTGAACTCCGGCATCTCGATAATGATGACATCCAGCCCGTTCGGTAGCGTTTCCTTCTGGATAGAATACGTGAAGAATTTGTCAGCAGAGTATGCAGTAACTGTCGTTGCTATGCTGACGGCAAAGCCGAGGGCAAAGAGAGATTCTCTTGAAAACGCGTGGTTCAACATCTCATTCCTCCTTCTGATGAACTGGGATGCAAGGTAGAGATTATCAAAGGCTGCGCGGACTCTTTCGGGAAAATGAATCCTCTCACCGCAAGATACGACAAAAACTTTTCATGCTCAACAAAAAAGTGGACGTCACAAATTCGATGTTCAAACATCTTCTCTTGCCTCTCAGGGGATTTTCCTTATAATTAGGGAAAACCAGCAGGAGAAATCTTGATGAAACTACTTGTTTCACTGTTGTTAACGTTTTCGACTGTCGTGTTGGGTCAAAGCTCGGCTGATGAGAGCGATTCGCTTCAGCATGTTGTCCTTGTGTCGATCGATGGTCTTCGTCCGGAATTTTACCTGGATGATCGCTACCCACTCCCAACACTTCGCATCCTGAAAGAGCAAGGAGCTCACGCGAAGGGAGTCCGAGGTGTGTATCCGACCGTGACGTACCCTTCTCATACCACCATGGTCACAGGGGCTACACCCGCTCAGCATGGGATATATTACAACGAAGTGTTCAATCGCAAGGGAGATTCCAGGCGGTGG
>JAZGDX010000132.1:0-7194 GCA_036478305.1 Bacteroidota bacterium | reverse complement strand
TTCCCTTTACCTTCAGTATCAATCCCTACCGCGGATGCGAGCACGGATGCATCTATTGCTACGCCCGACCCTCACATCAATACTTGGGGTTCTCCGCCGGCGTTGACTTCGAGACGAAGATCCTCATTAAGCCGGAGGCACCAAAGCTTCTCGAGGAGGCGTTCCAAAAACGTTCTTGGGCACCACAGGTGATTGCTTTTTCCGGAAACACGGACCCCTATCAACCTGCTGAGCGGAAGCTGCAATTGACTCGAAGGTGTCTTGAGGTTTTTTTGAAATACCGGAATCCGGTTTCCCTCATCACGAAAAACTACATGGTGACGCGTGACGTCGATGTCTTGAGAAAACTCGCGTCCCTTAACCTTGTTCATGTTCTCATTTCTGTCACGACCTTGGATCCGAAACTCGTTCGCGTTATGGAACCGCGCACCTCCACACCGGCACTGCGGCTGGAGGCAATCGAGATCCTTGCAAAATCCGGAATCCCGGTTGGTGTGAATGCCGCCCCGATCATTCCCGGATTGACGGATAAGGAACTGCCTTCGATTCTCAAGGAGGCAGCTGCACGTGGCGCAGCAACAGCTGGCTACATCATGGTACGCCTTCCCGGACAGGTGCGAGAACTCTTTCTAGAGTGGTTGCAGCGGGAGCTACCTGGGCAAGCTCAAAAAGTTATCAATCGTATACGCGATGTGCGACGTGGCAAACTAAGTGATGCAAGATTTGGTCTAAGATCAAAGGGAGAGGGGGAAATTGCGAAGACAATTGAGCGAATGTTCCGACTCGCCTGCAGAAAATACCATCTCAACGAGAGAAGAGTGACGTTGACTTCCGAACATTTCCGTCGCCGACCTGAACAGCAGGTCGAGATGTTCTGAACGTCAGTGCTGTTATGGCGTAGAGAGAATTCATTGCCTACACGTGTGACTGGACAGCGATAACCCTGTCTGGAACAGCATAAGGGATCGCTTTTTCTCGGCACTCTTGGTTTTGAATCCCGCTCTCAATAGAAAAATCTCGTGCCGCTCACGAGGAAGGCGTGTGCCTAGAGACAGCAGTGCCTCGAACGGGGACTTTTTACCTGCTGGAAGGGTGTCCCTTCGCGAGCTGTGTCTCCGCTCAAGGCACTGCAGATTACTAAAAGAAACTCTTGGCTTACTTGTACTGCAGTACGGCTTCTTTGCAGGCCTTCGCCACCCGGAATTTTACTACGGTTTTCGCGGGTATGTGAATGGGCTCGCCCGTAGCTGGATTTCTCCCCATGCGTGCCTTGCGATCTACCAGCACTAATTTCCCGATCCCAGGCAATGTAAATCCATTTTTTGCCTCTCGGTACGAAAGATTGGCTATTTCTTCCAAAATTGCAACGGCTGTTTTCTTCTTCAAATCGTATTTACCAGCTAAATGCGCTGCAATGTGGGCCTTCGATATACCTTTGGGCATAGAATCCCCTCCCTTAAAGGATAGATTTTAGAAACTGCTTAAGCGCCAAAAAGATAAGATTTTTTCAGTGAATGTCAATGGGATTCTTATGATTTAAGCGTTTTTTCTCAAGGACTTTAGGAGGTGTGAGGAAAGATCGCCCTTTTCCTTGCAAAATGAGCACTTTTCGATCTCTGGGCAGAGCCTTGCACAGGAGTGGTAATGCCATATTTCAGCTGTTTTTCTTAAGAAACACAACATTCTTTGGGTTTTCTTCTAAGGTTTCCTATGCTCAGAACGTACGGCAAAAGGAAGGAAGGCTTGAACCTTATGCATGTGCAGTACTTCAGCCTGCCACATGGATAGCGTGAAACGGCGAGTAGGCAGACATCGCAGAGATTCCAGAAACTCGCGTTGCCATGATCCTAATTTCTCTGTCAGGATGACGGATCAAATGAGGAGGTGCTACACCAGCCTGCATTTACGTATCCTCACTTCGCAAGCTCGAAATTCTGAGCATGTGGATGTTTCATATTCTGCTGGAATAGCGTGGATTCCCACTATTTGATTTGTGTCCTCCTATTTCTCCGTGATGCCCGCCTGTGTCGCTCGGGCAGGTCTGTGGTTCAACATTTACGAATGAGCCAGTGAGAATATGGAGCAAAAGAACGATGTAGAGGCTTATTGCGGCGGTGGGGCAGTGCTTTCATCGTTCCTGGTGGTCTCTATTGGCGAGTCTGAGTCATGGTGAGGAACGTCGACAATGGTACCGGATCAGCGCTTGAGGAGTTGATCAAGGTTGAAGTGTTTACTCAGCTCGTCGTGAAAGCCTTCTGACTTTGGAAAAATGAGGACGATTTCATCGAACAATCGGGGGGCGAAATGCAGGACTGGCTTATACAATACCGATCGCTCCTTCTGGTATTCTGTGGGGAAACTTACCACATTGAGCCAGACGAGGAAAACGCTGAGGAGAATGACCCCCTCGAAGAATCCGGCAACTGAGCCCAGCCCGCGCTGCACTCTGGAGAGTCGTTTGCTGGCTGTCGTGAGCAGATAGTAAGAGATCTTCGTAGTGGCAATGACGATCTCAAATATCATCAGAAAGGACAAGATATGTGGCAGCGGACCCCTGAGGCCACCACCCTTTATCCCTGTGATGAAGACAAGGACTCTCGCCCCCACATCCATGAATTTTGCGGCAAGGATAAGCGCTAGAATCACACCGGCGATGCTAAAAACCTTTTGGATGATGCCGGTCCGATATCCAGAATAAGCGAATATTGCCAGAAAGGCGAGAATTCCGAGATCGATGAAGCCCATCGTCTCCCCCCCGCAGACCTTTGACCCTACATGGATCCCTTAGTGAACGTACTACGCGTTCTTCTGATTTTTCGTACTCTCCGTCACACGTCGAAAAGACACAGCAATCACAGTGCTTTAGTTGGTTTGTTGGTTGGGAGTTGGTTCGGAGGGAGAGAGTTTCGTGAAATCTCACTAATACTGGAGATCAGGCGCTTCTTCAATATAGAACGGCGGCGCTTCCCGTGATAAACAAATTTTGCGGATCCTTCAACCTCCAGGTGAAATCCAGACGGAGGATTCCGAAAACCCTGTTGATCCCAAATCCAGCTTCGCTGTACCATCCTTTGGTTGGTTTGAGGATGTCACGCTGCCTTGCCTTGAAATCCTTAACCCATGTTTGTGCGATGGCTCCGTGGATCACGAGTTCGACGCTGTTCTTGTAAAGAAATGGAACGCCGAGAGCGAGGAACGGGACAGATCGAAAGTTGTGCTCGACGGCAACTGTCAACGAACGGTCTCCGGAAAATTCCTTGGCACTGGCTCCACGAAGCACCCCAAACGGCGCTTCTCCGCTTGACCGTGTTTCGAGATCGAAGGACCTCTGAGGTGGAAGTGTGCCTCGACTGGTTCCTGCGGCGACGGAAAATCTCAGTGTTGCCGGGAAGAGATATCGGCGAAATAAGGTCTCCACCTTCCACTCGACTCGGGCGGAAAAGCGTGTGAAGTTGAAATCACTGTTGAACCACGAGTCATCTGATTGCTCGAGGTCGATTTCGATGGTGCGTCTGGACAAAAGCTGAAGGGGAACGGGCTCGTCACCGTATCGAACAGAAAAGCGCAGGCTGTGTAATTCGCCTTCGAGGACAGGAGGGTTCGCCCGGTATGTGCTCCCGCGTGCAAACAGACTGAAATCGGTTGCATTCGTCATGCTGTGGTGACTCTCGCTGGTGTATTGGCCGCTCACCAACAAACCTTTGATTGGATGACCACTTATGGATGCCATCCATCCCTTCCTGAGGTAGTAATCGCGATAGTCATCCTTCACGAGCAATGACTGGAGTGAAATCGTCAACACGTCGTAGTAGCTAGCGTCCGGACGGTTTGTAACTTCTCGGTAGCGCTCAAATCCTACGGAGAGCAACTGACTTCTGAATGGAAAAGTCTCGATTCCTATCCGGTACTTGCCTCTCTCGTCGGCGAACCCATAGCCCCACGAACCGTGCAGTCGAGCGAAGCGGGCGGGAGAACCTATCCGTAGCCTCGCCCCGAGATGAAGACCTTCCACACGGTTGAAGCGAAAACGCAGGTGATTGAAGAATGATGAAGATTCATCTGATGTTAAGAAAGAAAGCGGTCCTCCAGCCTGGAATTGCTTCTCGAGTGTTTGTGCACTGTCAAGAGTAGCATAGGCGCGTGTCTCGAGCGGTGTGAGCGGCAGGATCTCATGTTCGGCCCAGAAGAGTGAATCGACCGTGTCGGCTGCTGAGGATGTCCAGCGGCGCGGCTTCGCGAAGACACTGTCTGGGATTTCCGTATTGATCCGATAGTCGTAGATGACCGAAGTCCGCTGGAAACCAATGCGAGGAAACGTAAGCCCCGTGATACCCACGTCCGCGAATCCTTCAATTCGAATGTCGGCCGGCATCCAGAACCTGTTCTCATAGAGGTTGAATTGCTGGGCGTACTGAAGTGCCATGTTCTTAATGAAGGGGAGGATGAACGCTTCATTCGGGACGACTTCCACACCAGCCAACGCAAATGAGCCATCGACGACGGTGATTGTTCCTGAAAACAGTGGCGTAAGCCGGGATCTTGGGATAACACGTATTTCATAGATCGTCACAGAATCCCTGAGGTGAGTGCCAACAAGCTTGAAAACATAGTGGTCGAAGGCGTCGAGGGCTGTCGGCCCAATGAACGAATATCCTGCAAAGCGTATGTCATCATCGTAGAAGTTTAGAATGCGGCTGACGGCCGCGAAGTTCTCATCGACGGGGACATTCTGAGTCTGACGCTTTTGCTGGACGACCTCGTGCAGCGTGTCGCCGGGAATCCAGTAGCCCGTCGTGTACGACTCCGTGATGCTCGCTATCGCGGTGTCACGGCGAACCACCTGTCGCGTGAACGCTTTGAATTCGTACGATTGAAGGGCGTCTTTCCATTTCTTCTTGTTTTCGATGACCTTCCGCATTATGCGGACGGCAGGATCTTCGCCGGTTACGACGACTTCCGGCAGGAGGATCGGGGCAGGTTCGAGTCGAATGTGGTGGATCGCGTCACCCTGCACATTTACGGCGAGCGTGTCGCTAGCGTAGCCAATGTAGCTCACGACTATGCGATAGCTGCCTGCGGCAAGTGAGAGGCGGTATTGGCCGCTTGCGTTGGTAATCGTTCCGCGTGCTGTGCCGTCGACGCGAAGGTTGGCAGCGACGAGGAACTCGTTCGTCGAGGCATCACGCACCGTGCCGCTCAACGTGAAGGTTTCCTGAGCGAGGAGTTGAGTCTGAAGGATTATGAGGAAAAAGACAACGCGCCGGTGTACATGATTCATGGAAAAATATACGAAACGAGAGCGTAACCGCAAAGTGCAACATCAAGAGACTCATGGTGTTCGGATGCGAGGCCCTGAGAAGACTGATGAAAAGCTGACCTCAATGCCGAACAACTGACCGCTCTCGTCGAACGAGCTTGCGTCGATCGACAGGTTGTTTTTACAGCTGACTTTTTGTAATTTTTTAAACCCTTGCTGCAGCCAGACACAACTTCCTCCAGAGGCTGCGGCAGGGGTGGGGTGTTTTCGGACTGACCCAAATCAAGGGAACGTGGAAAAGCTCAAAGAGAAGGTATACGGAGCCGAACCGTTTGAAGCTCTCGGCAAGGCCGCGCTGAACGCTTCCGCCGGAGAACAGATTGTCCTGTCGGGCGTTGCAGGATCGCTCCTGAGCTTCGTGGCTGCTTTTCTCCACGAGCGGACGGATAAGCAGGTTCTGCTTGTCGCCTCAGAACGAGAGACAGCAGTAAAGGCGCGCGATGATCTCGAGGTACTCCTCGATCCAGCCGTTCCCCGATTCTTCGGGGATGAGCACTTTGCCTATAGGAGGGTGCATTCCCCTCATTCCGATGCTTTTGAGCCCACACGTTCCGTTGCCCAGATCGAGACTCTCAAGGCACTTGTGTCGAATTCGCAAGTAATCGTCGCGGCGGATCCTGTATTTCTATCACAGCGGCTCCCTCCACCCGAGGACTTCGCAGACAGCATCATCGTTCTTCACGCTCAAATGGATTATGGCTTTCAACGTCTGCTCGATCGATTGGAATCGAGCGGTTTCTTGCGGAAGGACTTCGTCGAGGGATACGGAGACTATGCAGTCCGTGGCGGCATAGTTGACATATATCCGTACGTCGGAGACCACCCCATCCGCGTGGAATTGTGGGGTGATACGGTGGAATCAATCCGAGAGTTCGATGTCCTCTCTCAGCGGTCTATAAAAGAGCTTAAGGCGGCTAACATTGTGCCAGACGTTCTGGATAGGAATGAATCCTCGTTATCCAACCAGAGGTCGAGTCCTAAAACAAGGCAACGCGATTGCTCTCTTTTGGATTACCTGAGCACCAGCGCGCTTGTTCTACTGGAAGAGCCGGCCTTGATCGTAAAATCTTCTGGCGAAGAGGAAAAGCGAAACCGCGACGCTGATGGTGAGCAAATCACATGGCAACACCTTCAGCGGCAGCTTTCAGGACATGTACGCCTCATTGTATCAAGCTTTCAATCACCCGAGCAAACGACAGCCTCTGCGAAATTAAGACCAGGAATATATCGGGGCCTGAGCACTTCTGTTCGGCCGAAAAGTCAAATCAATTTTCATGCTCATTCGCAGCCTTCCTTTAACGCGAGCGTCAAAGCACTTTACAGGAGCCTGCACGCCGCCGGGGAACAGCAATATTCGACTTACCTCCTGTGCGAAAACCAACCCTCCGTGAACAGATTGAAAGAACTGCTCGAGGAAGTGGCGACTGAGCCGAACACTGATTCAGACATACAGAAGACCCCGACGTTCGACTTCGAATTTCTCCCTGATTCCATCCACCATGGTTTTCTTCTGCCTTCAGCTTCGGTTGCTGTCTACACTGAGCACGAGATCTTTGGCAGGAATCGTCGCCGCGCAGTTCCCAAGAAGCGTCATTTCAGGGGCTTTTCTGCGCGTGAGTTTCAAGCCCTGAAGAAAGGCGATTTCGTTGTCCACGTCGACCATGGCATTGGAAAGTTCGACGGACTGCAGAAACTGAAGGTCAAGAGCATTGATCAGGAAGTGGCGAGGCTGCTGTACGATGAAGGAGGTTTGCTCTACGTCAACCTCAACTATATCAACCGGATTCAGAAATACTCTTCGAAAGAGGGGCACGTGCCCAGGCTCAGTACACTGGGGAGCGCAGACTGGGAGCGGCTGAAGGTTCGGGCAAAGCGGC
>JAZGDX010000131.1:0-3353 GCA_036478305.1 Bacteroidota bacterium | reverse complement strand
AGGTCCTCGAGATGCTGCGGAGCGGCTACGATCTTGTCTCCGGCTGGAAGAAAAAGCGCCATGATCCGATCTCAAAAACAATTCCCTCACGACTGTTCAACTTTGTCGTGGCCAAGCTTACAGGCATCAGGATCCATGATTTCAACTGTGGCCTGAAAGGTTACCGGCGTGAGGTAACTCGCGACATCCGTGTATACGGTGAACTCCACCGGTACATTCCGGTTCTCGCGCACTGGGCTGGATACAGCATCGGTGAGGTGGTCGTGCAGCACCACCCCCGTAAACACGGAACTACCAAGTTTGGTTTAGGACGCTTCTGGAAAGGTCTTCTTGACTTCTTGACTGTTCTCTTTACCACCCGGTTTTTTCGCAGACCACTTCACCTCTTTGGCCTCTGGGGGTTAATCGCGTTCATCGCGGGATTTGTGATCGATGCGTATCTGTCCGTCCTCTGGCTCCTGAACCTGACCGCACTCAGCAACCGACCGCTCTTCATCGTTGGATTTGTCCTGATCATCGTGGGGATCCAATTCATTTCCATAGGTCTGATCGGGGAAATGATCACAAAGGGTCAGCAATTCGACCGGGAGTATTCAATCAAGGAAATTGTAAAATGATATTGCCATCGCACCTCCCGATGGAGAATGACTCGATCGGCAGTCCTGTCCAAAAGTGGTAGATGGGGCTGCCGAAGCGCGTTACAGCAACTCGTGTTGGACTCGATATCAGTGAAACGGATGCCGGTGAAAACAAGCACCCTGGCCATCCTCATCGGGGAACTCATCGAGAACTGGGTATGGGTCGAGACCAGCTCACAGTTCCAAGGTAGTAATTTCCGCCTCACTGGCACAGTAAACGACAGGACGATTAAGGGCGATTGGGTGTCAGCTTTCGTTTCGGCGTCACAAACCACACCACATTTATCGCCACCAAACAATGAAGTGCTCTGTCATCGTTGCTACGTACAACCGGAGGAATGAGCTTCGCGAGCTACTCGAGTCCCTGGAGAAACAAACTCTACCGAGGGAGCATTTCGAGGTCGTGATTGTAGACGACGGATCCACTGACGGTACTCAGGAATGGCTCCGAGAACATGAAAAGGAATCCTCCCTCCACCTTCATTTTCTCCAGCAGGAGAATGCAGGCCCAGCCGCGGCGCGCAACCGCGGCATGAAGGAGGCATCGGGTGACTTCTTCATCTTCATTGACTCCGATTGTATTGCTCCTCCAAACTGGCTCGAACGGATCCAACATACAGTCACAACTGAGAGGCTTGATGCATTCGGGGGTCCGGATGAAGCTCGTGCAGATTTCCCGCCACTCCTCAAGGCTATCAATTATAGCATGACATCGTTTCTTAGTACAGGCGGGATGCGGGGTAAATCCGGAGTGAAGCTCGCTACGTACTATCCTCGGAGCTTCAACATGGGAGTAACAAAGGAAGTCTATGAACAGGTCGGGGGGTTCAGCAACCTGAGGTTCGGTGAGGACATCGAGTTTAGTAGTCGAATCCTCGGAAGCGGAGCAAAGGTGGAATTCCTCCCCGATGCTTTCGTTTACCACAAACGCCGAACATCGATCCGCCAGTTTTTCAAGCAAGTATTCAATATGGGTGTTACACGTATTCTCCTCTTCAAGAAACGCCCCCAGAACCTCGAGCCTCTCCATGGATTACCTGCCCTGGCAGTCGTATTCGTCGTGACACTCTCCATTTTTGCTCTGTTTTCTGAGGGAGCGGGCGAGTTCTGGCTAGTCTGCTTCCTTGCTTACCTTGCTGTCATACTCTCCGGCGGAATCGCGGCAGGGCTCCGCTACAAGAACCTCACCGTAGGGGGGTTGACACCAATCGTCATCACGATCCAGATCCTTGGCTATGGACTTGGCTTCCTCTCCGGGGTGCTCAATCTTTTGATCCTAAGAGACGATTCATACGTCGGATACACTAAAACGTACTACCACTAAAGGGAAGATGCCCACTTGAAGATCGCGGTCGTTTTCGGAACTAGGCCGGAAGCGATCAAGCTTGCACCGGTCGTTCGGGAGATTGAGCGTCGAGGTCAGAAACCACTCGTCATCGTGACGGCTCAACATCGACACCTCCTCGATCAGGAGCTGCGCCTTTTTGAACTGCAGCCAGAATACGACCTCAATATCATGACCGAGGACCAATCGATGTTTGACGTCACAGTGAATGTTCTGACGAAACTCGGTGCGATCTTCCAGAAAGACAAACCGGATGTTGTTCTTCTTCAGGGCGACACGACGACAACCATGGCGACAAGTCTAGCCGCATTCTACCATCGAATCGCTGTTGGCCACGTTGAATCGGGGTTGAGAACCTGGAATAAGTACAACCCTTATCCAGAAGAAATCAACAGACAGTTGACAACTCGGATTGCAGACTTTCACTTTGCACCCACAGAGTGGTCACGGGCGAACCTTCAAAAAGAGGGGGTCCCGCCGAAGAACATCTTTGTGGTCGGCAATACGGTCGTTGACGCTCTGCTGTGGGTGTTGAAGCATCAAGAGCAGGAAGACATCCCTGAACTTAAAGGTGTGAATTTCAAGGGCCAGAAAATGATACTCGTGACGGCCCACCGGCGAGAGAGCTTCGGAAAACCCCTCGAAAACATCTGCCAGGCGTGTACACAGCTGGTCGATACGTTCCACGACGTTGTCCTTGTCTATCCTGTACATCCCAATCCGAACGTCCGCAAGACGGTCTTCGGACATCTGAAAGAAAACAGCCGGATCCACCTCATCGAACCGGTTGACTATCCTGCATTCGTGCATCTGATGCAGGAATGCTATCTTATTTTGACGGACTCAGGTGGAATTCAGGAAGAAGCTCCCTCCCTTGGAAAACCGGTTCTTGTATTGCGCGAGACAACCGAGCGTCCTGAGGCAATTGAAGCCGGAACTGCCAAACTTGTCGGAACCGATCCCGAAGCGATCGTTCGGGAAACGGCAACGTTGCTCACTGATGCAGAGGCGTACCGCGGGATGACCACTGAGGCCAATCCGTTCGGGGACGGAACGGCAGCCACAAGGATCGTAGATATTGTCCTCACGCACCAGACGTAATCGAGGAGATTCCGTGAAATCGAGACATCGAATCGAAGAAGGGTGGAACTCGTATTGGCTCCAGCATCAGGAGATCCCTTCGTGGGACTACATGTCCCAGCTTGTGTACGAAGCGCTGCGAAGCGAGGCACCCCGCCATAACCATCAGAAGATTATCGAAGTGGGATGTGGAACAGGTCGAATTTCCCTGAGAACAGCCAAAGAGGGTTCACACGTGACCGTTATCGACAGCTCCGATCAAGCGCTCGGAGTTGCGAAAAAGGTATTTG
>JAZGDX010000130.1:0-3152 GCA_036478305.1 Bacteroidota bacterium | reverse complement strand
GCAGCGGGTGCACTTCTTATTCAAGAAGCTGGGGGGAAGGTTACAGATCTTGAAGGAAATCCCTATAGAATCTCAGAAGAACGCGTACTCGCAAGCAACGGTCGTATTCATGACAAAATGGTTGGCGTGCTTAAACAGGTTTACGCATGATGCCGGATAGTCCACATCCACTGTATGAAGGGTCTCGATCAGAATATCTTCACGAGATCCAACCCCAGGATGACGAGAATAGCCAGGATCACCAGACCAAAAAAACCAAATATGCCCCCGAGGACAAAACGAGTTTTTGTTTCTTCCTTATCGATTTCAACCTCAGGCCGGGTGCGCACAGTAATATCGCCGTTTACTGTGACCTGACAGGAGAGTCTCAGCGTATCCGGAACTTTCCTTGCAATCAAGAACCGGCCACGTAGAGTCAACCCCTCGAGAGACGACCGCGCTGAGACGTTTTTTTTGTCAAGAACTTCAAGCCGGCATGTCCCACACAACATGTTTCCGCGACAGTTGAGGAGGACGTCCTTACCTTTGTAGATGGGCAACCCGGCCTTGAGAGCAACCTTGCGTAGGTTTGCTCCGGCGGGTACGTCGAGCTTCTTTCCCTCGCGGACGAACGTAACGATCGGCATTGTTTTTTCTCAGATCGGAAATTTCCCGGAATGCATTTTCACAGTACGATTCAGCACGTTTGTGTACCTAGAGTGAACCGTGTAACAATCAGCTTTGGAGAAACTCTCCTCCCTCATCCTCGTTGACCTTGAACTCATAGGTGGTCACCCCTTTGATTAAATCCCTCACTCCCCTTTCCAGCTACGCATTGTGACTCACGATAAAAAATTCTCAACGAAAAGCAATCTCTTCACTGCAACTTACCTTTCCAGTGCCACTCTTTTACGCCTTCGCCATCTATAAGTGCACGAATGAGGGGTTCAGGTCTCGGACTTGCCTCAGCAACACGAAAAGCAGTCCTCAATCGATCCCGCGATTCCGGAATTACTCCTTCCTTGTCTGTGTAGAGAGTAGCAAGTGGGTCGCCCACGTCAACCGAGTCTCCTACCTTTACCTTGAGAGCGATGCCGGCTTTCGGGTCGATCTTGTCACCGAGTTTTGTGCGTCCAGCGCCGAGGACGCAACTTACCAGACCAATTTCGCGGGCGTCGATCGAAGCAATGTACCCCCGTTCAGAACTTTTCACCTCGATCGAGAATTTTGAAACCGGGTAAACCTCAAGGTTTTCGACCGCCGAAGTATCACCACCTTGTCGCTGCACCATTTCGAGAAACTTTTCGTATGCCTTTCCTGAGCCCAGAACGTCGTTCGCAACCTCGATTCCTTCCTCAATCGTTGCTGTCTTTCCGCCGAGCATGATCATTGCTCCAGCAAGGACGGACGTGAGCTCCATTAGGTCAGGATGGCTTTCCCCACGTAGACAGTGCACAGCTTCCGTGACCTCCAGCCAGTTGCCGACAGCATAGCCGAGTGGTTCATCCATCGACGTTAGGAATCCGATGATTTTCTTACCATACCGCTCCCCAACGGCCACCAATGTCTGTGCAAGTTGAAGTGCATCATCGGCATTTGGCAAGAATGCGCCACTTCCGGTCTTCACGTCGAGAACGAGCGCGTCGCTTCCCTCAGCCAACTTTTTGCTCATGATGCTTCCCGCGATGAGTGGAATGCTCTCGACGGTACCGGTGACATCACGTAGCGCATACAGTTTCTTATCCGCAGGAACAATGCTCTGGGTCTGGCCGATCATCGCGAGCCCGATCTCCGCAATCGCTGCTTTGTATTCCTCGATGCTCAAGTCAGTCCGCAGACCGGAAATCGACTCCAGTTTATCGAGCGTGCCGCCGGTGTGGCCAAGGGATCGTCCTGATATCATCGGAACTGGTATCCCGCAAGCAGCGACGAGAGGTGCAAGAATCAGTGAAATCTTGTCCCCTACTCCTCCAGTAGAGTGTTTATCGACCTTCAGCCCGGGCACATGCGACAGATCGACAACCTCACCAGAGCGAAGCATAACGTCCGTCAAGGAAACCGTTTCATCAAAGTCCATACCCCGGAGATACACTGCCATCAGGAAAGCAGACATCTGATAATCAGGAAGGTTACCTGAAACATAGGCACGTATGAATGTTTGAAGTTCTCCCTGGGAAAGTTTCTTCCCGTCGCGTTTCTTGCGAATTATTTCGGCAGGTACCATTTGCACTGATGGAAGAAGAAATAAAGATAAATGGGTAGCATCAAGCCAACCACCCTTTGGCGATTCTAGCTCAAGCCTCGACCTTCACGACAAATCTTCTTCGGCACTTGTTGCACTGCAACTCGACGGTCACCCAATTGTTTCGCTCGTAGTAGCTAAGCTCGGCCAGCTCACCTTCGCATTCGTTCCTGATGCACTGCTTGATGTGCAATCGATACAATCGTTCCTTCGGATAATACTCCAACTCCTCATCTCCAGCCATAAATCACCTCCGACGTTGTTCCTATGGTACCCAAGTCGGTCAGCGCACCCTTTGGGGCGTCAACGCAGGACACGGTCTCCCATCAGTATGCCAACAATCGTCTTGCCATCGACGATCTTCCCACCCTCGATCATGGCGATAGCCTCGTCGATCGCAACTGTCTCTACGCTCAAGCCCTCCTCCCCCTCCTCCAGCTTCTGTCCTCTAGGGTCCTTCTCGAGTTGAGTCGCGAGAAAAATATGAAGCGTCTCGGTGCAGAACCCAGGTGTGGTGTAGATTGAGGTCAATTTTCTCCAAGTTCGTGCACGATAACCCGTTTCCTCTCTCAACTCCCTCTGCGCACACACTAAAGGAGGTTCTTCCGGCTGAAGTTTTCCGGCAGGCAACTCATAGATCATGGCGTCGATGGGATATCGATGTTGTTTTACGAGGAGTATCCGATGGTCAGGAAAAACCGCAAGAGCCACTGCGCCACCCGGGTGTTCCGCCACTTCACGCACAGATCGGTTCCCCGATGGATACTCGATCTCGTCGACGACCAAGCTGAAGACCTTACCCTGGAAGAGTCGCTTTCGTTCCAGTACTTTCATTTCCTTTACTTGAAGTATTACGTTCGGAGTCAGGTTGTGCCGCGGCTTCCCGGTTTCATCACTCCCAACCCCTGCCGGCAGAGCGGGCAATTCCTCG
>JAZGDX010000013.1:0-2836 GCA_036478305.1 Bacteroidota bacterium | reverse complement strand
AAATCGATGAGTTGCCGCTGCAGCAAGATCTCGCCAACATGGCTGGAACCTCACGAGAAACTATCTCACGCATGATCCACTCGTTCATCAAAAAAGGACACATCGAACTCCAGGGGAGCAAGCTCATTATCAGCGACTACGAACGCTTCAAGAGCTTTTTCAGTTAGGGAAGGACGTTCTCTCTCACCACAGATGATAACCCGCCGAGGCGGGAGGATTGTATGGAAGGCATCACGGCGCACGAGCGGGCGGACCTGCATTTACATTCCACGTATTCGGACGGGGTGCTCTCACCGTACGAACTTATCAAGAAGGCGAAGGAGAGAAGCCTCCGAGCGATCAGTATTACGGATCACGACAACGTTAATGCCATCGACGATGCCATCGAGATTGGCAAGGAATTCGGGGTCGAAGTGATCCCGGGCGTAGAGTTGAGTGCGAGCGTCGGCGACAAGGAAGTTCATATCCTTGGATACTTTGTCGATTATAAACATTCAGAGTTTTTAGAACACTTGTCGATGTTCCGGCGCGAACGACTCCGCCGCGCGGAGCGAATCGTGGAAAAACTCAATAACCTGAACGTGCCGTTGAAACTTGAGGATGTGCTCGAACGCGCGGGTAGTGCCTCGGTAGGTCGCCCTCATATTGCAAACGCCCTCGTCGAAGGCGGTCACGCCGGGTCCTACCGCGAGGCATTCTCCAAGTATATTGGCTACGGCTGTCCCGCATACGAAAAAAAATATCAACTCTCGCCGGCCGATGCACTCAAGCTGGTCGCAAGCGCGAGGGGCCTGTCCTTCCTCGCCCATCCGGGAAAGTACATGGCCGACGGAGCTCTCCTCCAGTTCATCAACGCAGGACTGGACGGAGTGGAGGTAGTCCACCCTTCTCATAGTCCGGAGAACACGGCTCACTACCGTGGAATCGTCAACGAGTACTTCTTACTCGAGAGCGGTGGTTCGGATTACCATGGCGGGAAGAAAAACGACGACGACTTTTTCGGAGCCTTTACTATTCCGGTTGATTGGGTAGAGAACATGAGACGGAGGTTGTTCTAATCCCCTCCTGAAAAACTTTCCCGAATTGCATCGACAGCGAAAATCAGATGTTCCGATATACGGGTCTACAACCTCGCAAGATGAGATGTAGACGCACATTGTCGCTGATCTGGATCGCACCAAAACAGTATGCCGACAGTCATTGAAGGAAGAGCCTCAGCACAGCGATACAGGTTGGGTATCGTCGTCAGTCGGTTCAATGGAGAGGTTACCGCACGGCTGCTCCAGGGCGCTCTCGATTGCCTGCGACAGCATGGTGCGAGCGACAAGAAAATCGATGTGTTCTACTGCGCGGGATCGTTTGAGATTCCACAGGTTGCGCTGAAAGCTGCTGGAACGAAACGATATGAGGCGCTCATCTGCCTCGGGTGCGTTATTCGTGGAGAAACTCCTCATTTCGAGTATGTCGCCGGCGAGGCAGCTCGCGGAATATCGAATGCCGCACTCGTCACGGGCGTTCCAATGTCCTTCGGTGTGCTCACAACAGACACAATTGAACAAGCGATGGAACGTTCCGGAGGATCGCTGGGGAACAAAGGCTGGGATGCAGCGCTCAGTGCAATCGAGATGGCTGCGTTGTGGAGCAAAATGAAAGCGAGTCGACCTTCGATGCTCAAGGATAGCAAAGAACACACTCATTTGGCGGGGGAGGCGTGAGTCGAAGCCCGTTCTGTGCTGTTCTGATGATCGCCGCGACAACTTCCCTCTTTTCTGCCACTGGTGACTGGAAGAACTTCACGGATATGAAAAACGTCCGCCAAGCGATCCCGCACGGACTCTCCATCTGGGCTGCCACGAGTGGTGGAATGTTTCGGTATGAAGTTAGCAGTTCAACGTTTGAACAACTGAGGAATTCTGAGGGACTGCGCGACAACGACCTCATCACGATACTTGTCGATGACGAGGGTTTGGTCTGGACCGGATCGGCAAGCGGGATCATCCATGTCTACAATCCCGAGACCGGCTTATGGCGCTACATTACGGATATATCGCTTTCCGACAAACCATCCAAAAAGATCAACGCGCTGTTCTCCTCAGGGGATACAGTTCTCGTCGCAACGGACTTCGGGGTCAGTGTTTTCACCAAGGAGAAATTCGAATTCCGCGATACGTTCTTGAAATTTGGTTCATTCCCCTCTGAATTGAACGTACAGACAGTCTTTCTCGCAAAGGAGCTCGGTGAGATTTGGGTCGGGACTCCCTCTGGCCTTGCCAGCGCGAGGCTGAACAGTGCAAATTTGTCCGCTCCGGAAGCCTGGACTGTATTTACCGCTGCTCAGGGACTGCCCTCGAGCAATATCAGGGCAATCGCGGCATTTCGACTAACGACCCTCGCTGAAGTTGCGGAACTCGTCGTGGGCACAGACCTCGGACTTGCCGTCCAAAGGGATTCTTTAACATGGATTCCATTTCTCGAGGCAGCAGTAGGTGCTCAGAGGATCATCGACATTTTTTCTGACACCGCATCTGAACAACTGACTATCGCGACTCGTCAGGCGGTGTACCGTTACGCAAGTTCAGGGGAGGTGTCTCAGGTTGGCACCGCGACGCCGTTCGACATCACTTCGGTTTTCACTGATGCCGATGACGCGACGTGGATATCGATGGCAAACGGAGGAATCGCCACGTGGAATGGATCAGAATGGCAGCGGTTTTTTCCCAACGGACCGAACTCGAATCTTTTCACGAATATTCTCGTCACGCGGGAGGGGACCCTCTGGGCGGCATCAGGCGTCGACGGAAGTGGACGAGGCTTCTACTCATTTGATGGAACGACG
>JAZGDX010000129.1:0-3928 GCA_036478305.1 Bacteroidota bacterium | reverse complement strand
CCGAGGGACATAGCGATTACTTCACCGCCGTGCTTTTCTTTCATCCGCAACGCTTCTTCAACCGCAAATTCGTCATACGGATTCAGAACATAATTTACAGCCGCTTTTTCCAAGCTTTTTCCGTCGGGTCCAATTTTTACTCTCGTCTCTGTGTCCGGAACATGATTGATGCAGACAGCGATCTTCATAACGAATCCTTGAATTGCTGGGTAGCCGTTTGATCAGCAACACCGATGGGACGGTTTGATTTTCCTGAGGGCCCGCTGCAATCGCTACCAGTTGAAACGCCGCCGGTTCACTCTATGCTCACGACTCTCCTCTTCCACTCGCGTGTCCGCCTGTAGCCCCTTCTCGTTCACCAATAGCGCCTTCGACTGCAAGCATGAATTCTCCAACTGAGGAAGCCATGAATCTTGAGGTTGTATGAACGTGGCGTGACCGGAAGAAAACCCGCCAACGCTGCTCGACTCCCCGGTGCGGGGAAGAATTCTCAACCATCGCGTACACATACTTCCATGAGCAAAGCGTGCGTAATATACAGACTGATGCCAAGATATGCAAGGAAGGACTGAGGTTTAACGATTGATTCTTTGAGATCTTATTCGTAACTTTTTCTTTGCGCTGTAAGGCTCAAGACGGGTAAACGTGGAGCCAACGTCATGTTCAATCGCAAGGAGTGTATCGAATAGCGTATGCCTCAACATCGATCTGCACAGAAGCGCGCACGCCAGACGGAGAATCGCCGCGACAGGAACCGACATTACCTCTCCCGAATGAAAACTGCCGTCCGGAAGGTCCGCACAGCAACCGATAAAGCAACAGCACAGACGGCGTTGAGGAACGCAATTACAATCCTCGACAAGCTTGCTGGAAAACGGATTATCCATCCTAACAAAGCCGCGATCCAAAAGTCTCGACTGACCCGGTTAGTGAACAAGCTTCCTTAGGAATCCCCGCGTGTCGTTCTCCAAGGATTTGCTAGTTCCATAACCACACGGCGCTAGCAGTGCCACGGGCAACCAAGGTCTGTCTGACCAGCATTCTTATAGTACGAGGGAAGCAGACTAAGAACAGCAATTCCTCACGAAGTGTCGGTTGGGGAAAGTGATTCCTTGACGCTCCGAGTGGCTCACTTACCAGTCGCGAAGCAGCCACTTCGTTTGGGAAAAGCACATCGCCGGTGTTTGAGAGTCGTTGAGGGGGGGGGAACAACCTCTTTTGAATCTTTTCCCTGTCTACTTGTTTTCCTGAAGTTCGCGTATCCTCTTCATGTATTCTTCTCCGCTCCCCGGCCTCTTCTCGATAAGGAGACGATAGATATGTATCGCCTTATCGTATGCCCCCTGTGAGGCGTAGATCTCAGCCATCGTCTTACTGACGATAACCGTATCCTGTGAACGCCCATCCAAATTCAGGTTGACATCTGAGGTCGCATTGGGATCAGGAGCCATTCTCTTCACGTGCTGAAGGTTTTTCGCAAGGGTCTCGAGGTCGGTCAGTTCCGTTCGAGGAGCAGACAAATCGGGAGGGGGAACGCCTCCCTCAGTCTTGCGCTCAGGGCTCTCTGCCGGTTCTTCACCATCTCGCCGTGCTCCAGGAACATCAACGGAAGGAGGCTGTTTGTCGGGTTCGCCAGAAGCGGGGGGCGCTAGTTCTCTCAAGATCAGCTGTGCCGGTTGACAATCAGGAAGAATGGAGAGTACCCGCTGAAAGGCATTTTTTGCCTCAACGTAGTGATCTAAGGCAAGAAGGCATTTCCCAAGTATGAAATAAGCGGTCGGATAGTCTGGAAAGAGTTCGATCGCTTGCTCGCAAAGATTCTTTCCTTCGCTGGCATGGCCTACCTTCAGATAGTGACTCGCGAGCCGAACGCAGAGTGGGGAAGCAGGATTTTCCCGCAGTCTTTGCTCGAGAAATCTCACCTCTGCAAGAAATTCACGCGCCGAAACGTGGTTTCGGGAATGCACATCTTCCGACATAACTACTCAACGATTTCTGAGATAACTAGGGACCTCACTGATGTGATGCGAAGAGCGAAGGTACCGCCTTGCACTTCAAAAATCAACATCGTTGGCCGATGCCTCCTCTGCGTGTGAAACTTGATCCCGATGCGCAAGAACTATGTGCTTATACTGAAGATGGGGCCCCAAATCACGCAAAAACAGTAACGGGGAAGGAGCGGTTACCATCCAGAGACAGTCTGGATCAATATATCCTCCGTCAACTTGTCAATCGATTGGTCAATCCCTGTGTCTCTCTCTAGCGTTCCTGATCCTGAATCATAATCACCCCAGTTTGAGAAATCCTTCTGCCACACCTTCTTCTGCAGGTTAAAGTCGTGGTAGATCACCTTAACGGTAATGGTGATGCGGCGCTTCTGAACCTGCTCTCCCTCCGCAACAACCAGCGGTTCATCGCGCACCCCCGTGATCGTTCCTTCCAACATCGAGTCGGCTTTTTCTCTGCCGGAAACCTCCAGCGTGTTGTCCTGAATGAACCGGTCAATCAGCTCGTTGGTAAATTGTTCTCGCAAACCCGGCTCTCCGAATCCGCTCATATCCTCAAAGAGGGGTATGGTAACCGTTTTGATATGAGAAGGGACGGACGTACCACGGAAGGAGTAGACACCGCATCCGGAAGAAAGGAGAACCACGCAACTGAGCATCAGGGAAAAGCGGAAACAACAACACGGCAAGGGAAAAGAGCGAGGAAGTCGAAGTTGTCCGGGTTTTGTAAGAATGTGCCTGTGCTTACTTATTTGGAAGGCCATACTGTTTGATCTTACGGTAGAGCGTCCGCTCGCTTATGTTTAGTGCTCTTGCCGCGAGTCGGCGGTTTTCACGGTAGCGTTCAAGCGCCTCTATGATCAGCCTGCGTTCCATCTGGTCGAGCGAAAGGCTTTCCTCGTCGTGGTCCGTGTCGACGCTGGCAACACTGTACTCCGTATCGTATGCCATCGTACTCGGTATCTGACCGCCTCGTCGTGTCAGAAGATTCTTGATCTCGACGATGTCGTTCTTCATGTCCAGCAACGCACGGTATATCAACTCACGCTCTGACTGCTCCGGTGTCTTATTGACGATGACTGGCAGACTCCGTTCGCCGTCAGTGCCAATGTATCCCCGGAGATGAGTGCGTACATCTACAGCATCGATTGTTTTGCCAGCAATCAGCACGAGCATGCTTTCGATGAGGTTTCGCAACTCGCGCACGTTCCCGGGCCAGTCGTAGTTTCTGAGGACACTCATCGCCTCATCGGTAATTCCTCCAAATACGATACCATTCTGCTCCGCGATATCTTTCACGAAGCGATCGAAAAAGAGAGGAATGTCCTCACGACGCTCTCGGAGCGACGGGACACGAATGTTCACGGAGCGCAATCGATAGAACAAGTCAGGGCGGAAGGCCCCCGTGCGAACCTCTCGCTCAAGATCTTTGTTGGTCGCAGCGATGAAACGTACATTCGCCTTCCGTGGGGTGGAACCCCCGACCCGCATAAATTCACCGTTCTCCAGTGCACGTAAGAACTTCACCTGCGTCCCAAGTGGCAGCTCACCAATCTCATCGAGGAAAATCGATCCGCCGTCTGCCTGCTCGAGGTATCCCTTTCGCGTATCTGTCGCTCCAGTGAATGCACCCTTCTCGTGGCCGAACAGCTCACTTTCGATGATGCCCTCCGGTATTGCACCGCAATTGACCGTGACCATTGCCCGCTGTGCACGCCGACTGGAGTTGTGAATCGCCTTGGCGACCACCTCTTTCCCGACTCCGCTTTCGCCAGTGATCAACACCGTAATGTCGGTCGGCGCTACTTGCTGAATTACATCCACGATTTCCTGAATCTCCACCGACTCACCGATCATCCCGTGATTCCGCTGAAACTCTGCTCTGTCCACATTAATCTCTTTCACGTCGACCTCTGTTCTTA
>JAZGDX010000128.1:0-3357 GCA_036478305.1 Bacteroidota bacterium | reverse complement strand
TCTCCTCTTGGGATTTCCTCAGAAACTTATAGCAGAAACGAAGAATCCTTCAATGCACTCTTACCATAGATACTACTTAATAGCGATTTTGCTCTATGCACCGCTGGTCCTCAGTGCCTCGTCGACCGTCTTCGACCTCATGCAAATCGAGCAGCTCATTGGAGGGATCAATGGCGATGTCACCGCACAAGCAATTCAGTTGCGGATGCGGGCCAATTCTCAAAACTTTGTTTCGTCGGCACGTCTGCGTGCCTGGGACGCGACGGGCTCGAATCCTGTTCTCATCATTGATTTCACCACAAACGTAGCGAATGGAGTTACTGGGGCGCGTATCCTTGTCGCCAGTACAAACTTCGTCAATTCCACCAATCCCGCAGTGAATCCAGATTTCTCCATGACGAACTTGATTCCGATGTCCTATCTCGCCGCGGGCAGCCTCACATTTGAGGATGACGCCGGTACTATCTTGTGGAGGATTAGCTGGGGTGGGGCGAGTTACACGGGATCCACGATCGGTATTGCTTTGAATGATGCCGATGGAGATTTCGGTCCTCCCTTCGCCGGCGCCCTGCCGACAACCGACACGCAGGCGCTCCTTTTTCCAGGTGCGGCTAATGCCCTCAGCACGAATAATGCAGCTGATTATGCGCTCACCGGCGGTGCTGCGGTTTTCACCAACAACGCCGGTGAAAGTTCAACGGTCGTCTCCGTGGAGGCGATCGGTGGCGAGGTTCCGATGGAATATGCGCTTCAGCAGAACTACCCCAACCCATTCAATCCATCAACAATCATTGAATTTTCTGTGCCTCGTTCCAACTATGTTACTCTGAAAGTCTACGACACGCTGGGTGAAGAAGTTGCGACGCTGGTGTCTGAAAATTTCTCTGCTGGAAGATACGAGGTTCAATGGGATGGAAGCCGTTTTGCCAGCGGCGTCTATTTCTACCGACTGTCCGTGGTGCCAGAGGCACCACGAGATCTCGTCCCGACAAGTCGGGACGGACAGGCGAGGGAGTTTGTGGAGACGAAGAAACTTGTGTTGATGAAATAGGTAGTAGCTAAGAATTTGTCAACCCTCAGTGGCTTACCTTCTGGTGAAGGGGCTGCTGGGGGTTTTTGATTCCTATTTCTGCATGGCCGCTAGCAAGCACGGCTTAGGTGTTGCGTTTCTCTTTGACGTTCGCTATTTTGGGTTCGCACCAATCACTCCAAGCCACACCAACGGAACGGTTTTATCACCGTCAAGGTGAGAACGCTGGGTGTGCAAAGTTGTGGCAACGGAGTGTGCCCGGCGTTTTTCAATCTGGCAAGTGGTTACCCAGGTGGTAACCTGAGTGGCCAAAATCGTGAGGAAGAAGAAGTCTTAACCTGCGAAAATGGCACGTTTTCACTGGAGAGGTGGCCGAGATGGCTGAAGGCGACGGTTTGCTAAACCGTTATAGGGGGACAACTTCTATCGAGGGTTCGAATCCCTCCCTCTCCGCTATTATGCCTGGGCATTACGTTTACGTTCTGTTCTCGCCTTCGCACAAGAGAACGTACGTTGGTGAATCGGAAGACCACAGGCTTCGGTTGCGACAGCACAATGCTGGGAAGGTGCGTTCGACGAAGGCATACAGGCCTTGGGTTTCGATTCACGTGGAGTCGCATGCAACGAGACCGGAAGCACTCAAACGCGAACGTTGGTATAAAACTCCTGTTGGAAGGGGGAAGATAGCCAGCCTGCTGAAGCAAGGCGGTGTGGCACCCTGAAGGATCGCCTGGAGGGTTCGCCGACTCGTCCCGTCTGTACGGGACGAGTCGAGCCTCGATCCCGACAGAGTCGGGATCGGGAATCCCTCCCTCTCCGCAAAACTACGTCCGCCTCCGGCGGACTTCGTTTTGCAGGCAGTAAGGAGTCTTGACCGACGGAGTCCCACATCGTGAGACGTAGTGGGTCCCTTTTAACCGATGAAGTCACGCTGTAAGTCGCTTATGCTCCAGAGCCTTCGCTCGCTGAAGCTTTAGCGAAGGCGAGCTCCAGCGACGGAGCGCGGGACGTAGTCGGTCCCTCTCCGCGAGACTACGTCCCGCCTTGCTGAGTGGAATCCCGAGGCGGGACTTCGTCTCGCAGGCAACGGAGATCACATTAGGAGGCCGATTGGAGGGTGAAACTCCGGGCGACGTACAGGCTGAGGATTTTGGGGGGTGTATTCTGTGAAGAGGCTATCGAGTATGCTGGAATGGTACGTCTACGTTCTCAGAAGTTTGAAAAGGGAGTTCATCTACATTGGCTCGACCAACGATCTACGCGGAAGACTATATGAGCATAACACTGGGCTAGTGCAGTCGAAGAAAGCATATAGGCCGTTCGAGGTCGCTGCGTACGTTGCGGTAGGAACGGAAAGGAAAGCCAGAGAGTTAGAAAAGTATTTCAAGACTGGATCCGGCAAAGCCATCCTTAAGAAAAGAATCCTAACTGACGAAGCTGTGGCAGGAGCGCAGTCAGTTTGGCCGACGGAGTCCCACATCGTGAGACGTAGTGGGTCCCTTTTAATCGACGAAGTCACGCTGTAAGTCGCTTATGCTCCAGAGCCTTCGCTCGCTGAAGCTTTAGCGAAGGCGAGCTCCAGCGATGGAGCTCGGGACGTAGTCGGTCCCTCTCCGCGAGAGATCGGCTTCACTGTGTATCTTCTATGGTGGACTGATAAGGCGCCAGGGTTCAATGCCAGGAGACGGCGCGGCTGTAAATGCGGATCCATGTACCGTAGATGTGCCATCTGTTGTTGAGTTTGCGAAGAAAGTAACAAGTGCTGGCGGAACAATTGTCGTCGAAAAGATGCCTGTGCCAGGTGTGGGGTGGCTCGTGTATTGCAATGATACCGAAGGAAATATTTTTGGAATGATGCAGCAGGATGAATCTGCCAAATAGCTCGTGGGTCGGTGGTCCGAAGCGTGTGGTAATCAACGTCGATGATGAAACGCCGGTTGGATCATCGGTGACAAACGCTCACGTCGGAATGTAGCCCCGTTTCCTCGATGGCTCAGCCATAGCTGCCGAGATGATGTAATCACTCCGAAGATTCCATCCCATTTCTTGACTTCGTTTCTCAGTTTTGCTATACTGTAACGAATTTTCTACAGATTTTTTGTCTCCATAATTACTGGTCTGGAAGAACCTTTCACAGTGGACGTGCCTCGTGGAAAGACGGCCCTTGTGACAGGCGGTGCGAAGCGGATCGGTCGGGTCATTTGCTTGGCACTCGCCGACGAGGGCATCAACGTAGTCTTCAACTACCGGAAGAGCAAGACAGAAGCGAACCAAACACTCAAGGACCTCGAAGCGAAGGGTATCCGCGCCTTGGCGATCCAGGCGGA
>JAZGDX010000127.1:0-5313 GCA_036478305.1 Bacteroidota bacterium | reverse complement strand
TTCATGGGACAATGCCCGACGCAATGATCCTTGTTCATCAGCCGACGCGAAACTCTGACGACTACGGTTTTCCGTTAAGCGATTTGAGAATGTTTATTCGGTTGCACGAGGAACTCGTGAAGATCTTTAGACCAACGAAGGTTGTCGGCGTTGCCGTAAACTCCACAGGATTGGAGAATGAAGATGCGGTTCTTCGAACTATCGAGCGAGTTGAAGCAGAGACAGGACTGCTGGCCGCGGAAGTCTACCGGTTTGGCGCGGGAAAACTCGTTGATGCTCTTATGGATTACTTCCATGGAGGCAGCACAGTGCAAGACGATCGGTGAACGTCGATGATGAGCAAAGAGGCTTTTTGGTTTGAAGGAGACGACCTGTACTGCGAATTGACACCGCTGGCGGAACTGGTCGAAAAGTACGACACGCCGGTTTTCGTGTACAGCAAGGCAGCCATTCAAGCTCGGTGTCGAGAAGTCGAGCGGACTCTTGATGGTGTTCCGCATCTTGCGTGTTACGCCATGAAGGCGAATTCAAATTCTAACCTCCTGCAGCTCATCCGTGATGAGGGGCTCGGTGCGGAAGTGGTTTCAGGGGGTGAGCTGTACTGTGCTCTCAAAGTTGGTTTTCCTCCTGAACGAATCGTGTTCAGCGGTGTTGGAAAACGTGACGAAGAAATCGAGCTTGCGCTTGAGAACAGAATCTTGGCCTTGAACGTGGAATCATTTGAGGAGTTGAAAACGGTGAGCGAGTTGGCTGCGAGGAAGGGTATGAAAGCTCCGATATACCTGCGTGTGAATCCGGACATCGAGGCAGGGGCACACCCCTTCATCGTCACCGGCCGCAAGTATAATAAGTTCGGTATCGACAAGAATCAGGTAGCGGAAATCTTTCGATGGGCGAGAAGTAGGCCGTCGATCGATTGCGTGGGGCTTCATGTGCATATCGGATCTCAGGTGGTTGGATTGGAACCCTTCCGCGCTGCGGCGGATGTGATCGTGTCTCTTGCACATAGCCTGAAGAAGTCCGGAATGGCTCTGGAAGCGGTGAACTTAGGCGGTGGGTTTGGTGTTCCATTTGCCGATGTTGTCAGCGACAAGCGGCTGCCTGTGACTCAGCGGCAAGAAAGGATTCCGACGCTCGACGAATACCTGAGATCGGTTCTACCACTCTACCGTTCTCTGGGTTGTATGGTATTGTGTGAGCCCGGACGCTCCATAGTGGCAAACTCGGGTGCTCTGATTGTGCGGGTGCTTTACCGGAAGGAAACAGGTAACAGAAAATTCGTTGTGGTCGACGGTGGTATGAATGATCTAATACGACCGAGTCTCTACAACGCGTATCATCAGATCGTGCCGGTTCGATTGGGCTCGAGAGAGCATGAAACTGTCGATGTTGTCGGACCGATTTGCGAAAGCGGGGACTACTTTGCACTTGAGCGGCCTCTACCCAAATCGGTTCGGGGAGAATATTTAGCAATCCTGAGCGCAGGAGCGTATGGATTTGCTTTTTCATCCAACTACAATGGGCGGCCTCGTGCGGCTGAAGTACTCGTCGACAAATCGGAAACATCCGTGATTCGCATGCGCGAGACAGTTGAAGACCTTTACTAGAATTGTCGATGTTGCAGGGTAGTGAGCCAATGCTTTGAACGCCTAAGATTCTTGTTCGCAATGTACTCTGGTTCTGGTGGAGCCTTTCAATGAGTGGGGAAGCGAAGCAGGGCAATCTCAGCGAGAGTCTTTCCATCTTCAGATTTTTCATCGGTATGATGAGTATATCGACGGTTCGCTCTTGAGTTGGCCTTCACGCGGGAGACCTTGTAACTGGCTATGATTTTTCTTATGTTCCCAGTGCGAGAGCAACAAACACTCGATAGTACGCAATACGTCGTGACTCATGTGTTTCTCAATTTAGAGGAGGTCCCTTGAACTCGATGCGTGTTGTCGTAGCAGCAATCGGTCTGGCGCTTGTCCTGATTGTAGTGACGGGATGCGGACCGAGCAAAACAGTCACCCGCGTTGAACCGGATACAATAGTCGATCTGAGCGGGGATTGGAATGATACCGATTCACGGCTTGTCGCTGAGGAGATGATGTCGGATGTACTCTCGCATCCGTGGCTTGGGGAATTCAAAGGCGAAAATAAGCGTACGCCTGACGTTATCGTGGGTACTGTCAAGAACAGAACGGCCGAGCATATTGCGACGGTTGCCTTTATAAAGAACCTCGAGCGAGAGCTAATCAATTCTGGACGGGTCGGCTTCGTTGCAAGCAAGGAGGAACGCCAGGAGGTGCGGGAGGAGCGAGGTGACCAGCAAGAGTTTGCCTCTGATGAGTCGTTAAAGAAGTTTCAGCAAGAGGCTGGCGCAGATTTCATGCTCAGAGGTGATATAACTTCCATCATTGACCAAGAGGGCGGCGAGCGCGTGAAATACTATCAGGTAAACCTCGAACTGATCAACATCGAGACGAATCGAAAAGTCTGGATTGGTGAGAAGAGGATCAAGAAGCTCATAACTCAAAGCGGCACGAAGTTCTAGCTCTCTCCAAGAGTTTTGTTATGGCTCGTACGTCAATTGTTCAGGAAGCGCTGTGGCGTTATGTTACAGCGCTTTCCTTCTTGTTGGCATCCTGTGGAATGTCGACCGAGTTCTATCGCGATGTGGAGGATGACGTCTCAAAGGGGAGGTACTATGGAGCCATCGATAAAGTTCGGGACAACAGACCAGCGTACGGTGACAAAAGCACGGTACTGTACAATCTCGATATGGGGTTGCTCTTTCATTATGCAGGAGAGCCTGATTCCAGCATCAAGTATTTCTTTGGGGCGGAAAGGGAGATTGAAGAGCTCTACACAAAAAGTGTGAGTTTGGCGGCGATTTCGTTTGTTCTGAATGATAATCTGCTCCCGTATGAAGGTGAGGATTTCGAGAAGGTTCTGATCAATGTATTCCTCGCACTGAACTATGCAGAAAAGGGATTGACAGAGGATGCACTTGTGGAAGCGCGTAAGGTGGATCTGAAGTTACGCGCGCTTGCAAGGCAATACGAGGGTAAGAACAAGTATAAAGAAGATGCCTTCATCCGGTATATTGCGGGGGCATTGTACGAGTCGGACGCGGAGGTGAATGATGCGTTTATTTCATACCGGAACGCCTATGAGATCTATCGAACCTACGCGACGGAATACGGAATCACGGCGCCAAGTTTCCTGCTTAATGACATAGTCCGCACAGCCACCCTAATGAATTTTGATGAAGAAGCTGAACGATATCGGTCGTTGGGAGGACAGCCATACGACAGACCTCCTGATGCTCTTGGAAGTGTGCTCGTTGTAGCGTATGCAGGAAGGGGACCAATCAAAGATGAAATCAGGTCAACAGTGACAGTCCCGGACACAGGTGGGGTCCTGCATACTTTCCAGATAGCATTGCCTAGATTTGTGTCTCGTGCCAGCCCTGAAAGGTTCTACCGGATCACTGCAATCTCAGGTATAGACACGGTGGAATCAACAACCGAACTTGCTGAAGATATCACAGCTATTGCAAGCAAATCGCTCAAGGATCGCTTGGGGCTTATCTATCTAAAGAGCGGAGGGCGAGCACTCTTGAAGTTCTTTGCGGCAGAAAAGGCGAAGTCGAAGATCAAAGACGTCAGTGAAAATAAGGTAGGGAGTTTCCTTGGTAGTCTCGCCGTGGACGTAGTAGTGGGGGCAACTGAACAGGCTGATGTCCGTACCTGGCGAACGTTGCCAGCGGAAATCCAGCTGGCGCGCTTTGAGTTACCTCCTGGGAATTATACGATGAATGTGAAGTGTTCGGACGAGCGTTTCAGCCTACGGGATGTTCCCGTGGAAGTTCGCGCGGGCAAGACCTCGTTTGTCATAGTCGACGACGTGCGATAAAACACAGGATCTTCGACATGCTTTTCCGATCCCAATTGGTATACCCTGCAATGAAGCGGCTTGGTGCTTTTCTCTTCCTGGCGGTCATTGGATCATTCGGCTGCGTTACGGACACCGCTGTGCAACATCTGATCAGGGTCAATCCGGACGGCTCCGGCATCGCGGTCATCATATTTCTGGACCTTCGTTCGGATGCAGTGAGTGACTCTGCCTATGCCGAGGACCTGAATCTGCTTCTCGATTTCCTGGCACACGAGAAAATCAGTGAGTTCGAGAAGAATGGGAAGAAGATCTTGAAGAAGGAGCTTTATCTGGACGGGGATTCCCTTTCGCTTCGTGTGGAGTACGAATTTCGTGATTTGCGTTCTATCGATGGCATTCGGATCACCGACGACGAAATTTTCTTTGTAGTAAATAAATCGAAGCGAATTCTCCGAACGAACGGCAAAATCAAAAACAATAGTGGGGACGGCAAGCGATTGGTTTGGAAGACCGGTACGAGACAGATTTCTTATTCGATTGAAGATGTGGTCCCGTCAGAAGGACAAAGTCTCTCTCTAGCCTACCGATTGCATCTGGAGGAGACTGCACAGTAGCAGCTTCGGGCGAGGGTAGGTTGCAAAACTCGAGGGATTTGGCTATACTAAGCCCTACCAGTCTTATCAGTAGGGTTTTTTAGTTTATGAAAACATCATTTCGAGAGCGGCTTAAGGAAGGTCCGATCCTTTGCGATGGTGCCATGGGCACTCTGATGGATCTCTATGAATATGAGGAACGTCCTCATGAGATTCAGAACTTGAAGAACCCCGATATCGTCGAGCGCATCCACAGGGAATATATCGAGGCGGGTGCTGAAGTTATTGAGACGAACACTTTTTCTGCAAACCGCTATCGTTTGGGGACCTATCAACTCGATGACAAAGTCGAGGCAATCAACTTGAGGGGTGCGGAGATTGCCCGGAGGGCAGCTGGAGATGACTGCTTCGTGGCGGGCGCTGTGGGTCCTACCGGGAAACTCCTCGAGCCGGTCGGAAAGTTGAGGCGTCAGGATGTCCGGAACGCTTTCAAGGAGCAGATTGAGGCCTTGCTGAAGGGAGGCGTCGACCTTATTATCCTGGAGACGTTTGTCAGCTTACAGGAACTGGACGAAGCCATCGCCGCCGCAACAGAACTCACTGACTTGCCGATTGTTGCTCAGAAGGCGTTTGCCGAAGATGGATCGATCCTCGCTGGGACTTTTCCGGTCGAGGTGGTGGAACACATCATCCAGAAAGGTGTTGATGTGGTCGGAGCGAATTGTACCGTCGGACCGCAGCGCATGTTTAGCATCATCCGATCGATGTACAAGGACGGTGTTTATCTCTCTGCTCAGCCCGCCGCGGGCATCCCGACGCTGAAGGATGGTCGGTCGAT
>JAZGDX010000126.1:0-3379 GCA_036478305.1 Bacteroidota bacterium | reverse complement strand
CCTTTGCCTGCGTGCCTTTGCCTACACCCGGAGCTCCGAACAGAATAATCCTCATAGAAACCTCATGTCTTTATTCAATGCGCTCATTCTGGGTGCGGAAAACATTCACACGACCGCCACACGAGCCGTCCCTCTGACCGAAATTTCCTTTTTTACCGCCAGCTGACCGCAGGCGGCATTGATGTCCTCACCAGCGCTACTTCGTACGAACACAGTCACGCTGTGTCCCCGTAGAGTTTCTACAAAAGAATCAATGCGCTCGCGGCTGGTGGGTTGAAGAGTTGCTGCAACTCCCGAAGGGTCCATAAAATCGATCGAGTGGAAGGGAATGATGTTCAGTTTGCACGGAATCCGCTTTGCAAGGCTGACGAGCCGCTCGACGTCTCGGTCCGTGTCGTTCAATCCTCGGAAGAGAATGTACTCGAACGTCGGTCGGAGCCGAGTTCGTTCATAGTAGTACTGGACGGAATCGAGCAGATCGTTGAGCGGGTACTTTCGCGTAATTGGCATCAACTGACCACGAAGCTGATCGTTCAGAGTGTGAAGCGATATCGCCAGCTTCACCTTCCGGTTTTCATCTGCCAACCGACGGATATTTACAGCCCAACCTGCCGTCGATACAGTAACGTGGCGCGAACCGATCCCCAGGCATCGTTTATCCATCAAAATCTCTATCGATGTCATTACGTTCTCGTAGTTCATGAGCGGTTCGCCCATTCCCATGTAGACAATGTTCGTAATTCGTCGAGTCGAATGCCGTCGTGTTTCGATGACCTGATCGACAATTTCTCCCGGAGTGAGGTTGCGCGTGTATCCCATCGCTCCGGTAGCACAGAACTTGCAACCGAGCGGACAACCAACTTGTGTTGAGATACAGACTGTGAGCCTCTTTTCGGCGCCGAGCGTATTTCGGTCAGGGGGAATGAGTACGCTCTCGATCATCAATTCGTCCGGGAGCTTGAACAGGAATTTGGTCGTTCCGTCGAGCGTGGAAACTTGGTATCGTGAGACATCAAGATGAGAAACCGTGGCGGTCTCAGCAAGCCGAACTCGAAGACCACTGCTGATATCGCTCATTTCCTCGAATCGCCTCACGCCTCTCCCGTTTATCCAGGAAAAGATCTGCCGTCCCCGGTAGCGCGGTTCCTCGAGTTCCTCAACGAAATCTTCCAGCTCTTTGAGCGTCAGTCCTTTGAGATTCTTCTTTTTCATAGGTAGTGAAAAATGTACAGAAAAATGGCGTCCCAAGCAAGGTTAACTCACGTGGCTTGAGCTAATCTGGAACAACAAGTGCACGGACGACAGCAAGATTCCCTCTCGCTGAGATCTGGGACTAGTAAGTGAAATTAACCGGTAGCGGCAGATTTTGGATTCAAGAGAAGTTCCACTGGTTCCTATGAAAACACCACGGAAGAAAATTCACGAGAACGGTGACAAACACTGTGCACACATTGACCGGCAAGCCCGGTAAAGTGACGTCCAGGTCTAAACCTTCAATTCGCGGACTTTCTGCAACAGCATCTCCATGTCCTCAGGAAGCTGTGATTCGAACCTTACGAATCTCCGCTCTACAGGATGGATAAAACCAAGTGTCTTCGCATGCAAGGCCTGACGAGGCATTACGTCAAGCAGGCCCTGAACGATGCGTTTCTGCTTCACGTTTCTGCCGCCCCAAGCGATCCGACGACCTCCGTATGTCGAATCTCCAAATACTGGATGACCGATGTAATGCAGATGGACGCGAACCTGATGAGTCCTTCCCGTCCTGAGGCGCAAGCGAACCAGTGAGAGAAATCCAAGCGGTTCCATTACCTCGTATTCAGTCACCGCTAGTTTTCCGGACGGCACAACGGTAAATTTCTTTCGATCGCTCCGATGTCGACCGAGTTCCGCTTCGATCGTACCAGATCTGCGCTCGAAGTTACCCCAGACTACCGCCCGGTATTCCCGCTCGATCGTCCTGCGTGAAAATTGGGAAGAAAGAAAGCGATGAACCACTTCATTCTTTGCTACCACAAGCAGACCCGAGGTGCCCTTGTCTAAGCGGTGCACAATCCCGGGACGTGTCTCATCGCTGACGGCAGCAAGCTGGGTGCTATGATGCAGCAGTGCGTGAACGAGAGTACCCGTCAGGTTGCCGTGTGCAGGATGAACGACCATTCCGGCTGGCTTGTTCACAACGAGCAGCGAATCGTCCTCAAAGATAATGTCGAGTGGAATTGGCTCCGGAAGGACACGCGGCCGTGGAGCACCGGGAATCGTCACGTGGATTGTCTCGCCCGGAGAGACTTCGTAGCTCGACTTAACAGCTTTTCCATCGACGAGGACGAGTCCTTGATCGATAGCTTTCTGGACTTTCGTCCTGGAAGTATGTTCGATTTGATGGGCAAGAAATTTGTCGATGCGTTCTTTCTTCTTGCGGGGGGGCACAACGATGTCAACTTCACGCGCCATGCGGGATGAAGCGAAAGGGATGGGTTATGACTGCCTCTTGTATCGGGACGGCATGCTATCAGGTTTCACACTGGAGTCTGGATTTGAGGGGGGGGGTACCGTCCCAGATCCCGATTCATCGCCAGGGGCAATCGAACCGTCGGAAAAAGCAGAACCCTGCATAGCGGGAACCGCTTGCGATTCTTTGGGGCCAAAGTATCGTCGGTGAAAAGTGAGCATAAGGAAAACGCCGATCGTTACCGAGGCATCGGCAACGTTGAACACGGGCCAGCGAGAGAGATGGTATCCGAACAGCTCAATGTTAAAAAAATCGACGTCGATGAAATCGACAACGCTGCCTTGAAAGAGCGGCAATCCCTTGAAGAAAGCACCGTAGAATATCCGGTCGATGAGATTCCCGACTGCTCCTCCCAGGATCATCGCGAGCGACAACCGAACCGGGAAGTGCTCACTGCGGATCTTGAACAGGTAGAGCAAAATTCCGACACTCGCGACCAGGGAAAACACGGAAAAGAACATTTTCCCGCCGAAATCGATGCCAAACGCCATTCCGGAATTCTCGATGTACGTCAGCTTTAGAAACTCACCGAAAACTGGCTTACTCGTCCCAAGTCCCATCCCTTCGAGATGAATGTTCAACCAGGGAATTCGAACCCCTTTGACGAGCAATTTCGTGATCTGATCGGCGACGACGATAATCAATGTAACGTACAAGATACGCATCTTTTTCCGGGCAATCCTTGAATACTCAGGATTTTTTCGCTAGGGCAACTCTACCACGTTCACACGGCATCCCTGTTCTCTTGTATTCAGCACAGGTCTGGGCTGTGGGCACTGCTTCCAATCGTTCCTTTAAAACCGTCAGACCACAGATCTTGCAGATTCCGTACGTTCCATCGCTGATACGATGGAGAGCGTCGTCGAG
>JAZGDX010000125.1:0-5668 GCA_036478305.1 Bacteroidota bacterium | reverse complement strand
CGGTCCATGTTCCATCGAGAGCCGGGATCAAATCAATGAGGTGGCACAGTTTGTGCGGGAATGTGGAGTAAGAATCCTTCGCGGAGGTGCTTTCAAACCACGTACCTCACCGTACGCGTTTCAAGGTCTGAAGCTTGAGGGCCTTGAATATCTCAAAGAGGCTGCCATTCGGAACGACCTCTACATAGTAACAGAGGTGAAGGATGCCGAAACGCTTCCGTTTGTTGCTGACCATTCCGATATCCTCCAGATCGGGGCACGCAACATGCACAATTTTTCGTTGCTCGAGAGCGTAGGTCAGTATCAGAAACCGATCTTGCTGAAGCGGGGGTTTGCTGCAACCATTGAGGAGCTTTTGATGGCGGCAGAGTACGTCCTCTCAAAGGGCAACTACAATGTAATACTCTGCGAGCGGGGGATTCGGACGTTCGAGACCTATACGAGAAACACTCTGGATCTGAACGCCATTCCTGTGATCAAGAAGGCCTCACACCTACCAGTTATCGTCGATCCGAGTCACGGTACCGGTGCCTGGGACCTCGTTACGCCTATGGCACTTGCATCTCTTGCTGCTGGAGCCGATGGAATCATGGTCGAGGTCCACCCGCATCCTTCATCAGCGCTTTCCGATGGATTTCAATCGCTCAAACCTACTGTTTTTCGAGACCTTGTTGACCGCGTCCATGCACTGGCGCCCGTGATTGGTCGCTCGAGCTAGTACGTTCGAGATAGGGACAATACATCATGAAGAAGAAATCTGCGAAGCCCTCCAGCGCGACTCTTCGAAGTCTTCGGCAGAAAATTTCTCGCCTCGAGAAAGTGTCCCGAGAACGAGCCTCCGACTGCAGAAAGTGGCGAACAGAATGTCGAGAACTTGAGAGACTCCATCGAAAGCTGGTCGAAAGACGAGACTATCTCGAGAACCTTTTGATGTACTCCGGTGATGCCATCACGTCAGTCGGCCGTGACGGCAGGATTCTCTCCTGGAATCGCGGTGCCGAGCAGATCTATGGATACCGACCCGAGGAAGTTCTCGGCAAGTCTCTTTATATGTTTGATCCCCCGCAGATTCGCGCCGGGCGCAAGAGGCTATTCGGCAGAGTCTGGCGAGGGGAGTCACTGCACAATCTTGAGCTGGAGAGGCTTCGGAAGGATGGAAAGCGAATCTGGGTTAGTGCGACAGTTTCTCCAATACGTGATGCCTCGGGACGCGTGGTGGCTGCATCAGTGATCGTCAAGGAAATCACTGCGCGCAAGATTCTTGAACAGCAGCTTCTGGATTCGGAGGAAAAATACCGAACTCTGTTCGAAGAATCGAAGGACATGGTGTTCATCAGCGATCCGAAGGGACAATTCATTGACGTTAATCCTGCTGGTGTATCGATGTTTGGCTACCGGTCGGTGCAGGACATGCTCAAGATCGACATCACCAGACACCTCTTTGTCAACCCGGAGGAAAGGAAGGCTTACAAAGAGGAGATGCGTCGTCAGGGCTTTGTGCTGAACTATACTCAGGAACTGAAGAAGCGCAATGGTGAATCGATCGTGGTATTGGAGACCAGCACTGCGGTGCGTGATGAGACTGGAAATGTGATCGCGTATCGTGGCATTTTACGCGATATTACGGAGCAGAAAAGATTGGAGAAGTCGATTCGAGAATCCGAGGAGCGATATCGGAATCTCTTCGAACTTGCAGGCGATGCGATTCTACTGAAGGATCGCGGCGGTAGAATTATCGACGTCAATCAGAAAGCATGCCAGCTCTTAGGATATTCCAAAGAAGAATTCCGCAGGCTCAACCTTCGGGACATCGTACCGAAGGACTTTGATGATCATGGTCAGGAAGATGTCAGGGGGATACGAGAAGAAAAGGGAATCTTGTTCGAAACACAGAACCGACATAAGGATGGGCGCTGGATTGACGTAGAAGTCAGTGTGCGAATGATCACTCTCAGCCGAGTGGAACATCTGCTGGTATTCGTCCGTGATGTCTCCGAACGAAAAAAACTCGAGAGGAATCTCCAGGAATCGGAGATAAAATACCGAACGCTCGTTGAGCGTTCGATGGACGCAATATCGATCATCCGAGATGGTAAACAACTCTACGTGAATCCTTCATTTCTGTCGATGTTTGGGTGTGAGACGAAGGAGGAAATCATTGGCCAGGACATCCGGCGGACCATTGCCCAGGAGGACCAGGAACGGGTTTCCGAGCTGAGCGTGCGACGGCAGGCTGGAGAACAGGTCCCCGCTCGGTATGAATATACCGGTATTCGAACCGACGGCTCGCCCATCGACATCGAGGTCCTGGTTACTGAAATCGAGTACGAGGGAAAGGATGCGGCTCTCTCTTTTCACCGAGACATTACTGAACGGAAGCGGTTTGATCGCGAGATGCTCCGACGGACGCGCGAACTTGAGGCCCTCGGGGATGTCAACTCAGCGCTCAACGAATCGATTGAGCTGGGAGAAATACTCCCAAGCGCCCTCCAGCGGATCATTTCCTCTCAGCGATATCACATCGGCGCAATCTTCATCACAGAAGAAAATAATGAATCGTTGCGACTGTCTACCGCGATCGGCTACTCGAAGAGATTAACCGAGACATTTGGAGCTCTGAATCTTGTTGAAGGGATCACCGGTCTTGTAGGAAAGACGAAACGATCCGTCACCGTCGACACAGACGACTATCCGTCCTACCTCCCGTATAGGTCTCTTTTCGAATCCGAAAACATCTTCTCCAACACATTTGTTCCTCTTCTTTCGAAGGGCATTGTAGTTGGTATCCTTCACGTCGGTCGCAGGAAGTTCTCGACCAAATCAGATAGCGATGAGCGTTTTCTCTCAGCAGTCGCGAACCAGTTCGCAACTGCGATTGAAAACGCACAACTTTACCAGAAAGTGAAGGACTCAGAAGAGCGATACCGAACGGTCGTGGAATCGATCTCTGACGTGGTCTATAAAGAATCTTCCGGTGGTGAAATGCTGTTTATCAGCCCTAATGTAGAGCGATTGGTGGGATATCGACCCGACGAATTCTACCAGCGCAAGGGGCTCTGGTTTAACCTCATTCACCCGGAGGATCGTCATTCGGTTGAGGACGTAGTGAGACGTTCGGCAGCGGATGCATTGCATCGGTCCGTCGAATATCGAGTCCTTCCCCGAAGAAAGGCGGAATATATTTGGATTCGTGATTCTATTACTGCGACGACCGATGGGGAAGGGAACGTCGTCGAGCTGTATGGGATTGTAAGTGCCATAACTGAGCGAAAAAAGCTTGAACGCGAGATTCATGAATCCGAGCAGATGCTGCGGAGAGTTATTGATTCGATGGGAGATGCGCTTATCCTCAGCGATCTCCACGGCGTCGTTCGGGAAGTGAATCAGGAATTTGGGCGAATGACTGGCTACGTGCGGAAAGAAACGCTGGGACAGGAGTTCCCCTATCAGTGGATCCACGAAAACGAACTACCTCGCATGGTCGAATGGGTGAATGCGTTGCGGAATAAGGGATACTTGCACGATTTCGACTTGACGATGATCAACAAGAAAGGGGAATCAGTTTATACCAGTTTGAACACGACACTCTTACGAAACGAAGTCGGCAATCCAATAGCAATGCTCAGTATCGTGCGGAACATCACTGAGCGCAAACGGCTAACCGAGGAGTTGCGTGATCGAACTCGACAGGTGGAACTGCTCAATCGCATCATCAGCACTGCAAATCAGTCGATGAACTTTGACGAGATATTTGCTACCATCGTCAAGGAGGTCCGTGAGCTTGTTCCGTTCGATGAGCTCAGCGTGGCAGTTCTCCACTCGGAGGAGAAGACAATGGAATTGTACGCTGTGGAGAGCAATCTCCCGGACGCCACATCAACCCGTGGTGCTCTGATACCCCTGAGCAAAACGATATCCAAGGAAGCCATCAAGAAGGGTACGGCGATCGTCGTCCCCGATCTGAGCCAGTACCCCAAATCCGCGTCATATCTGGAGGGATTACGCTCGCAAATTTCGATCCCGTTCTATTCAAAAGGAGAAGTCATCGGTACCTTCAACCTCGCCAGCAAGACTAAGGGGGCACTGACCAAGAAGGAGGCTCAGATCCTCCAGCCAATTGCCGACCAGATCGGCGGCATCGCGGACCGCATCCGCCTGTTCCAGAAAGTCAGTGAAGACGCGACGTACATACACAACCTGCTCGACTCGATGGACAATGCCGTGTACACCGTGGATCGGGAATTGAGAATTCAGGAGGTCAATAAGGCGTGGAGAGAGTTCGCCATACAAAGCGGCATGCCGGAATTCGCAGACGAGCGAGCCGTTCATGGAAAACATATTCTCGAGACTGTTCAAGATGCAAATCTAAAAAAAATGTACCAAACCATTATTCGCGACGTTCTGACAGGGAAAACTCCCTATCACTCGCAAGAATTCGCTCAAGAAGGTCCCGTGGAGGGGCGGGTGTACCAGATGCGCGTAAATCCCATGCTCATCAATGACCGCATCACGGGGCTTGTGTTTACGAACACTGATATCACCGAGATCAAGCGAACCGAAGCAGCCCTGCGACAGCGGAATGAAGAATTGCTTGCCTTGAACGAGATCGCAACGCTCGTAAGCAGTTCGCTTCAGCTCAACCATATCCTCCGGTCTGTGGTCCCGAGAATCAAGAAGCTCCTTGAGGCTGATGTTGTTGCAATTTATCTTTTCCAAGGTCAAGCTGACGAGATCCAGCTAATCGAGCAGGTCGGTTTGGACAATGACGCTGTGCAGAAAATTGGTCGGCTCGGAGTGAATGACAGTGCTACGGGGTTCGCAATCAAACGAAGAGAACCGTTGTTTGTGAGCGAAGGAGTGCTGGAAGACGAAGTCTCGCGGTCTGAAAATCTTGACCTCACTGTAAACCAGCGAATGAGGTCTTTTGCAGCAATTCCGATGCGCTCGAAAGAGAAGGTGCTTGGAGCGCTCGATTTGTTCTATTCAAACCCGAGGGAATTCTCGCGGCAGGACCAGCAAATCCTGCTCTTGCTGGCAACCCAACTAGGAGCGGCAGTCGACAACGCGCTCCTGTACGAACAGGTCAGTGACCAGCTGAAACGGTTGACCGCTCTCTACGAACTGAGCCAGAAGCTGACGTCGAGCCTCGAATTGGATGAAATTTATCGCCTCGTCCACACGGAGGTCATGACAATCATTCCGTTCGATTCGTTTTTCATCGAGCTGTACCAGCCACAAGATCAGACCATCAAGAGGGTGTATGGCGTCGACCTCATCGATGGTCAGAGAATCCCTGTTCCCGTCGTCACCTTCGGGGCAAATGATAGAGATCAATCGGCCTCTTGGAGAGTTGCCACAACGAAGAGTTCAATTCTTGAGAATCGTGGCGCTGAACCGACTTTGACCGAGCATGCCAAGCGGTCGGCTCAAAAGCTGCCTGCTGCTGTGATGTATGTGCCGATAGCCTCAAAGGACAAAATCATCGGCATCATGTCCGTGCAATCGTATTCACCGAGAATGTACACGAATTCACACCTTCGATTGCTGGAAAGCATCGCCAATCTGACTGCGATCGCGCTCGAAAAGGCAAACTTGTATCAGGAGACCGTGCGAAAATCCGCAGAGATTGAACAACGGAACAGAGAGCTGGACGATTTTACCTACGTTG
>JAZGDX010000124.1:0-14647 GCA_036478305.1 Bacteroidota bacterium | reverse complement strand
TAATCAGCATCATCACGGTTGGCTCCATCGGTTACCTCAGTGTTTATTTTTCCCTCAAATACGGCAGACAGTTGGAGGAACAACGGCGTGAGCTCATTGCACTGAACACCATCGCTGCAGAGGTGACGCGCTCTGTCGAGTTAGAGGTAATCCTCCCCACCGCGCTTCGAAAAATTGTTGATTTGTTAGGAGTAGAGTTTGGTTGGATCTACATCGCGAGGGGCGACAGGCTGCAGTTGAGGTACACGAAAGGGACGAATCAGGAGTTTATCGACGAGCACTACAAGATTTCGACTGATCCAGAAGTATGGGTGAAACAGCCGCAGGTGCGTCGAGAAAAATTACAGGAGAAACTTGGTTATATCTCTGAACGTTGGAAAGAAGAAGGCATTCGGTCCTGGGCTTCAGTTCCGCTGGAATCGGAAGGAACGTTTGCCGGGACTCTGATTGTCGCAAGCAAGAACTACAGCATGTTTACTCCAAGGCAGGTCCAGTTAATGGATGCTTTTGGAAACCAGATTAGTGTTGCCCTCCATAACGCAACCTTGTTTGACCAGTTGAGAAAATCCGAGGAACTGTATTCTGACCTCTACGAGCATGCGCCAGATATGTATCACAGTGTTGATCGGAACGGGACGATCGTCAGCTGTAATCATACGGAAGCAGAGCGGCTCGGTTACGAAAAACGGGAACTTATTGGACAGCCCATCTTCAAGATCTACCCGCCAGATTATCACGAGCAGCTCCGCCAGGTCCTTCGTCGGATTTTCGACTCTGGAGAGGAGCTAAAGGGTGTCGAAGAGCAAATGCTTCAAAAGGAGGGCTCGTTAGTCGACGTGAGCGTCAGCACGACGATTGTCTTTGATCACGAGGGGAAACCTAAACTCACCAGTACTGTCGCACGCGATATCACCGAGAAGAAGAAGTTGGAGCAGAAGATCCTCCAGGCTCAGAGAATCGATAGCATCGGCGGTCTCGCTGGAGGCGTGGCCCACGATTTCAACAATATCCTATCTTCGATCCTCGGATCTGCTTCCATCATGCGCCGGCGGATGGGACCCAAGGAGAAATGGCACAAGTACGTCAGTCTGATCGAGGCGGCCTCCCGTCGGGGTGCCGCGCTCACTCGTCAGCTACTCACGTTTGCTCGAAAGCACAATGTCCATGTACGCCCGGTCGACGTTCATTCCATCCTTGATGACACGCTCCGAATGTTTGAACGGAGCGTCAGTAAGAACGTCGCGATCAAGAAGTCGCTTACTCGTGACATTGCTATTATGAACGCCGACGAAGGTCAACTCCAGCAGGCCTTCCTCAATCTTCTCATTAATGCGCGTGATGCGATGCCCGAAGGTGGAACATTGACTGTGGAAACAGCGCTCGCTGACCTCGATGAAAACATGGCAGCTCACTACGAGCAAGGCAAGCCCGGAATGTATCTTACGGTCACGATCAAGGACATGGGCGTCGGTATGGAGCCTCGTGTTCTCCAGAAGATCTTCGAGCCGTTCTTCACGACAAAAGAATCTGGAAAAGGAACGGGGCTTGGGCTTTCGGTCGTACACGGTGTCGTTCACGGCCACGGTGGTTTCATTCATGTCGAAAGCAGAGAGAACGTCGGCTCGACGTTTATCCTGTTTCTACCACGATTGGCGAGTGAGACACGCATTCGACGCGAACCCCGTCACCAGAAGCTTCGGGGTGGGGTCGAAACGATCCTACTGATCGATGATGAGCCCCCCATCTGCGAAATCGCTTCTGATATGCTGACGGGCTTAGGATACAGAGTGATCGTTGCTGAGGACGGCAAGAAGGCAGTGAGTGTATATCGCAAGAAGAAATCGAGGATCGACCTTGTGATCCTCGACCTCAATATGCCCGAGATGGATGGTCATGAAACCCTCCGGCGGCTAAAAAAGGCTGACCCGAAACTTCCTGTCTTAATCTCCAGCGGTTACGGTGACGGGGCACTCGGGATCGATGTGTTCAACGGACAAATCGAAGGTTTCCTCCAGAAGCCCTACCAAATCGAGGATATCGCCAGGGTAGTTCGAGAGGTTCTTGACCGCTTCAGAAAATCTTGAGATTGTGATCCAGCTAACTTGCAAATTCGTGGGGAACCTCTTACTTTAGATTCAGGTAACGACAGGGCATCACGCGATCCCCCAATTCACATCTGTTTTGTTCTTCCCTATGTTTTATCGACGTTCATGGACAACTGAACTCGAGGAATGGGCTGTTGTCTCTTCTTCCCTTGAACATGTCTCTCTTCCTGACGTAGTCGTATGCATTGGTTTGCTGATGAACTGAAGAAAGCCCGTGAGGCGAGGAACATCAGACTCCTCACTGTCGCTTCGGCGACGAAAATTAGTCTGAATGTTCTCAACGCATTGGAGTGCGGAAACTACTCCCTTCTCCCTTACCCATACATGCGCGCATTCGTCGTGGAATATGCATCCTATATTGGCTTGAACACTGCTGACACTGTTCAGAGGTTTGATCGTGCGATCCAGGAGATAAGAGAACGTATTGATGCCGAGCGGCTCGCTTTGGGCCAGGCTGAAGACGGTGAAACGCTCATTCAAGTCTCTCGTCGTATGTTGAATGACCTTCGATTGTGGTTGACGGAAAATATTCCTCAGGTCTTCATCACATCTCTTGGAGTTTTCGTTTTCATTATCCTTTCTTGGCTTTTCCTGCACTCTTTTCGTCACGATTCGGTCGAGACCTCCGTGCGTGAAGTACCATTTCAGCAAGTTCTTAAAGAATCCGAGCGGGCAGCGGCGGCCTTCTCAAAATCTGGATTCAGGTTTTCACCGGAGGAAAAGGGAGTAAAAACTTCGGTCGACAGCCTCATTCTCCGAGCGACGACGACAGATAGCGTGTGGATGGCTATTGCGATTGATGGCAGTGACACGTCCAAGTACCTCTTCGGTCCAAGTGAAAGCAAGACCTGGAAGGCCTCCGAAGGCTTCAGTATTACCCTTGGGAATGCCGGCGGAATGAGCTTCACGTTGAATGATCAGTCGATCGGATCACTCGGAAAGCCAGGTGCGGTCGTGCGCGACGTGCAGCTCACGCGAAGGGACCTCACCGATCAAGAGTAAACATGAGTGCCGATCCCCCACTAGATCTGCAATGGTTCAGCAGTGACCCCCCCCAAGAACGTCATTACCCTCGTTGACAAGCTTCGTAAGGACATCGGAGAGCACGACTATCGCTACTACGTTCTTGCTGAACCCACGATCTCCGATGCCCAATATAATCGAATGATGCGCGAGCTGATTGAGCTCGAGGCACGGTACCCAGAGCTCATGAGCCCCGACTCCCCGACCCAACGTGTCAGTGGTGAGCCCACCAAAGAATTCCCCACCGTTCTACATGAGGTTCCGATGCTGAGTCTTTCGAACGCATACAATGACGACGAGGTGCGAGATTTTGATCGGCGAGTAAGATCCTTTCTTCCGAGGCAACCATTCCGATATGTCTGTGAACTTAAGTTTGATGGAGTAGCTATTCGCCTGCAGTATCGGGACGGAATCTTAAATATCGGGGCGACACGTGGGGATGGTACATATGGGGATGAAATCACCAGTAACCTGAAGACGATTCGCTCGATTCCCCTTCGTCTTCAGACGAGCGAACGCAATCTACAGAACATTGAGGTGAGGGGCGAGGTGTACATGGAGAAGAAGGATTTCGAACGGCTGAACAAAGAGCGAGAAAGAACCGGGGAGAAGCCTTTTGCCAATCCCCGAAATGCGACCGCGGGGACGCTGAAGCTCCAGGACCCAAAAATCGTGTCCAGGAGGCCGCTCCGATTTTCTGCCTTCTATCTTCGAAGCGAATCCACCGAACTGGCGAGCCACTATGAGAACCTGAGTATTTTGCGCACAATCAAGATCCCGGTCAATGAGCACCTGCGCCTCTGCGAGACCATCGATGATGCCCTGGCCTACTGGCAGGAGTGGTCGATGCGCCGGGAGGACCTCCCCTACGAGATCGACGGAGTGGTGATCAAAGTGGATTCACTACGGCAGAGGTCGATCTTGGGAGCAATCGCAAAGAGCCCCCGTTGGGCGACTGCGCTGAAATTCAGTGCCCGGCAGGCAGAAACCAAACTTATGGGCATCCGACTGCAGGTAGGCCGGATCGGTACCGTGACGCCCGTCGCTGATCTCGAACCTGTGTCTCTTGGAGGAACGATCGTTTCGCGGGCCACACTCCACAATGCCGACTACATCGGAAGTCTTGACATCCGCGTCAATGACAGAGTCATCGTCGAAAAAGGAGGCGATGTAATTCCGAAAATCTCGGCGGTCGTCAAAGAGAAACGGTCCCCGGGAACGAAACCCTTTCGTATGCCGTCGAAGTGTCCGGAGTGTGGCAGCAAGCTCTATCGACCCAAGGGCGAGGCGAATTACTTCTGCGAAAACTCTCAATGTCCCGCACAGATCAAAGGACGCATCGAGCACTTTGCCTCTCGAGGGGCGATGGACATCGAAGGCCTTGGTGGGGCTGTCATTGAGCAGCTCCTCGAAGAAAGAATTGTGAAGAACTACGGTGATCTCTATGATCTCAAGGAGCATGCGGAGAGGCTCGCATCGCTGGAGCGTTGGGGGGAAAAGAGTGTTGAGAATCTCCTTCGGTCGATCGAGATGAGCAAGAAACAGCCCTTCCATCGATTGTTGTATGCCATTGGAATACGCCACGTGGGGTCTGGGATTGCCCAACTTTTTGCCAGACATTTTCGGTCGATTGAGGAGCTCCGGTCTGCCAGCGTAGAAGATTTGGTGCACACTGAGGGGATCGGTCCGGAGATCGCTGAAAGTGTCGTCCGTTTTTTAAGTGATAAAAAAAATCTCGAGATCTTGGGGCGACTGCGAAAAACTGGTCTCATGCTGGCGGCGAAAGCGACGAGGGAGAAAGCACCGTTAGCGGGTAAGACGTTCGTCCTGACCGGAGCGCTAACGAGATTCACACGAGAGGAGGCAAAGCGTTTGATAGAGGAACAGGGTGGCAGCGTTGTTTCAAGTGTAAGCAGCAGGACCGATTTTGTCATCGTGGGCGAAGAGGCAGGTTCGAAGAGGGATAAAGCAAAGAAAATGGGGATCAGAGTGTTGGACGAGAACCAGTTCCTGGAGCTCCTGGACAAGCCGTGAGTACATTCGGTCCCATGGACAGTCTTAGGCATTGTTGTGTACCATCCAGTCGATTGCCCCTATCTTACGTTTGAGCAGCGTGGAGCACAAGTGTGTCTCTCTGGACCAGCAACAATGTGGACTTCAGTACTAGGGAAAACTGTTGTCTTATCCTTGACGGTTCCGGTAGTCTGTTCGGACTTCCTGCAGATTGACTTTAAGAGACGAGTTCACCATCTTAGTGGGTGATATTGATCGAAAGCGGAAGTCGATGCTTGAACCTTTACGGAAGAAGGTGGGGTTATGGTTTGCGAAATTCCGCTTCCGGAATCAAGGGGATACTGTTCAGTACTTTACAAGAGCGTTTTCGCGGGCCGAGAGTGCTCTTGTTCTCCTACCTGAAGATCCATCAAGGGCAAAGGCAGCGTCAGAGTTCCTTTCGATTCTTGGTCGCCGATTTCGAGGATCGCGTCTAACTGTCCTCGTCGGGGAGCATATTTACACGGTCCCAAGTGGGCTTCGGACACCGAACTTCATCCGACTCTACCGCGATGCCATCAATAAGTTTTTTCTTCCGAGGACGCACGTCATTGCAGAAATCAAACGGAGTGATTATGACGTGGCAATCGACCTCAATCTTGACTTAGTTCTTCCCTATGCCTATATTTGCAGAGCATCAGACGCAAGAATCCGTGTGGGGTTCGTAAAAGAGTCGTCCGACATTTTTTACAACTTTCAGATCAAGTCGAAAGGAGATCATCACTCACCGTACAGCTATCTCACGGAGTGTCTGGAGATGTTTTGATCTCATCGGGGTACCGTCATGAATTTCGAGGTAACGAAGAACGGAAGCGCGACTATTTTCAGGCTGAAGGAGCGTCGGCTGGATTCCTCGCTTACTGCCGAATTAAAGGGAGAATTCATTCTCCTGTGTCAAGCGAAGCTGACGAACTTAATCATCGACCTCTCGGAGGTGGAATTCTGCGACAGCACCGGGCTCAGTGCGCTCCTCATCGCCGAGCGACAAGTACGTGAGCACGGCGGAAAGGTAAAACTTGCCGGATTGAAGAAAAAAGTCATGTCGCTCGTCAAGATCACCCAGCTTGACCGTGTGTTTGATATCCATAAGTCCATCCGCGAAGCACTCAAGAACTAGCCTCTAAATCCATCAACGCAGACTCCGCCCCGAAACTGAAAGATTCCGGATGGGGTTTTCTACCCTCGACGCCGTCATCGTTGTCGTCTATCTGACCGGAATGGCCATCTTTGGCGTCGTCTCTGGCGGTAAACAAACTTCCACACGAGATTATTTTCTTGGCAGCAAGACGGTCCCATGGTGGGCAGTCTGCTTTGCGATCGTTGCCACTGAGACCAGCACCCTCACCTTCATCAGCATCCCTGGGTTAGCCTACCTTACAAATCTAAATTTTCTGCAACTAACATTTGGGTACCTTCTCGGAAGAATTTTCGTCAGCTTCGTGCTTCTACCGTCGTATGTCAAGGGAGAGTTATCAACAGCCTATGCGTATCTGAGGAATCGGTTTGGCGCAAAAGCCCGTAATGTCGCAAGCATAACATTTATGTTTACGAGGTTGATTGCTGACGGAGTGCGGCTGTTTGCAACTGCGATACCGCTGGCAATTCTCCTCAGAGGATGGCAGTTATTTCCAGGAATGTCCGATGAGCAGACTTACATAGTCTCCATTATCACGATGGCGATCATAACTCTGGTGTACACCTATATCGGTGGAGTGAAGGCAGTAATCTGGACTGACGTAGTGCAAATGTTCGTCTATCTCGGAGGCGCTCTTGCAGCAGGAATAATAATCATCGGTGAACTTCGAGAAGGATTGGGGACCATCGACATTGCAGCGGTGGCACCCCTGAAGGTCAGCATCTTCTATTTGGGTTTCGAAAGACCATTTGCAGATTTCTTCTCGGCGCCTTACACGTTGTTTGCGAGCCTCGTGGGAGGTGCATTCCTATCGATGGCGTCGCATGGTACGGATCAACTCATTGTCCAGCGACTGCTGACAGTGAAGACGTTGCGAGGGAGTCAGTTTGCGCTGATCGGAAGCGGTCTGATTGTCATATGTCAATTTGCAATTTTTCTACTCATTGGTTTGCTTCTGTATGCCTTTTACGGGGGGGCAACCCTCGGGGATCTCGGTTTGCTGAAGGCGGATGAGATCTTTCCGAAATTTATTATCGAACGCATTCCTACAGGGCTTTCAGGTCTAATCATCGCTGGACTGCTTGCCGCAGCAATGTCCACTCTTTCCGGCTCCGTCAATTCTCTTGCATCTGCTACGATGCTCGATATTTATAAACCCTATTTCGGTCGTCAGAATTCTGAAGCCAGGGATTTGTTTCTTTCCCGCATCATTTCGCTTGTGTGGGCAGTGCTGCTCGTTGGCATGGCAATTTTCTTCATCTACACTGGATCAACGGTGTTGGTGGAAGTTGCCCTCGGTGTTGCTTCATTTACGTACGGCGGCTTGCTGGGCATCTTTTTGCTGGGGGTGCTCTTCCATAAGACGGAAGAAATCGACGCCATCGTTGGATTCTTCGCTGGCATTCTCACAATGGTGATGGTGGTGATTTTTACAGGTATCGGCTGGACTTGGTTCACCTTGATCGGGTGTGGGGCCACACTGCTCGTTGGAGGAACATTGTCAGTGATAAGACGACGCTTCGGAGATGTCAAAACCGTGGAGAAACCGTGATGTCTCTCCATACCGTCGATTGGATCTTCATCGTCCTGTATTTTGCGTTGAGCCTAGGCATCGGCCTCTACTACACGAAGCGCGCTGGAAGAAACACACGTGAATTCTTTCTCTCTGGTCGCAACCTCCCGTGGTGGCTCGCTGGGACGTCAATGGTGGCAACGACGTTTGCCGCCGATACACCACTTGCCGTAACTGAATTAGTTGCCCAGAACGGCATCGCGGGCAACTGGTTTTGGTGGAATTTCGTCTTTGGGGGAGTCCTCACTGTCTTCTTTTTCGCTCGGCTGTGGCGGCGCGCCGGTGTCATGACGGACGTCGAATTTACCGAACTACGGTATTCTGGAAAGCCTGCTGCGTACCTCCGTGGATTTCGCGCTCTATACCTGGGCGTCTTCCTGAACGCTGTCATTATGGGTTGGGTCAACTTGGCGATGGCCTCGATTCTGCAGGGTATGTTCGGAATCGGGGAATCTGAAGTCATTTTCTACCTTGCAATGTGCATGGCGTTCGTGGCTCTCTATTCAGCACTCTCTGGACTCTGGGGAGTTGTGGTCACTGACGCGATTCAATTTCTGATCGCTGTGGCGGGAACGGTGGTCCTGGCTGTGATCGTGCTCGGACTTCCTGAAGTCGGGGGCGTGTCGGGGCTAATGTCTCAGCTTCCTTCATCAGTATTCGACTTTTTTCCCACCGTAGGAGCATCAGACGGGATCGGTGCCACCGGTGCACTTGCACTCTCACTGACGGCATTCATCGCATACGTCGGGATTCAATGGTGGGCATCCTGGTATCCTGGGGCAGAGCCGGGCGGCGGCGGCTACGTTGCCCAGCGGATGATGGCTGCAAAAAACGAGAAGCATTCAGTGCTCGCGACACTCTGGTTTGTGATCGCCCACTACTGTGTACGACCTTGGCCGTGGATTCTCGTTGGTCTGGCGACCCTTGTGTTGTACCCTGAACTTTCTCCTGACTCAAAGCGCATGGGCTATGTGTTTGCGATGCGGGATTACCTTCCCGTTGGCGTTCGTGGGGCTCTCGTTGCGGCCTTCTTCGCAGCCTATATGTCCACGATCGCGACCCACCTGAATTGGGGTACATCGTACATCATCAACGATTTTTATCGCCGATTTATTCAGAAGAAAAAGCAGGAGAAGCACTACGTGTCCGTGTCTCGTCTCGTCACTGTTGGCTTGATGATTACTTCTCTTCTTGTAACGATGGTTATGGAGACGATATCCGGTGCATGGATGTTCTTGATCGAAGCAGGAGGAGGATTGGGATTGGTTCTCATCCTTCGTTGGTACTGGTGGCGCGTCAACGCGTGGTCGGAGATCAGTGCGATGGTGGCTCCGTTGGTTGCGTATGCATACCTGAAGTTTTATTACCCTGTCCAATTTCCTGAATCACTTTTTATTATTGTTGCATTCACGACGGTGGTATGGCTCATCGTTACTGGTCTGACAAAACCCGTTGACGAAAATCATCTCATCGCATTCTACCGTCGTGTCCATCCGGGGGGACTGCTCTGGAGGAGAATTGCTCGAATGGTACCTGAAGTTGTGAGCGATTCCGGTTATGGAATGCTTGCCCTTAATTGGCTCAGTGGTGTCGTGCTGGTCTACACGATGCTGTTCGGAATCGGGAAGATTATCTTTGGAGATTTCATCGCTGCTTCACTCTACTTGACGGCTGCAGTTGTTGCCGCCGGAGTCATCGGTTGGGAATTTACTCGTCGTCCGTCGTGAATAGACCGAACCAATCCTGTGTGAATCCCAGTAATTGGACGTCTCGTTGCGGTTGACTTAGCGTCATTTTTTTTTCATATTTGCTTTCCGCGACTGATTCATATCAGTCGAGTACGAAAGAAATGTGAAAGAGGATCTGGTCGTGCGGACACTGAAATTCTTGGAGAAAATCGATCTGAAGGATAGCCTCGCGGTCCGAATCTTGGTCGTGGTTGTCGTCATCCTTATGATTGCCTGGATGTTCCCTCGCGGCGAGTCAATCGAATTTGAGTATCGCATCGGCATGATTTGGGTTCAGAAGGACCTTATTGCGCCGTTGCCCTTTCCGATCTACAAAGATGACCGAGACTATGAACGACAGCGTGAGGAAGCGGCGCGGGAAGTCTATCCCGTGTTTTACCGCCGCGATGAGCGGCTCCGCGGCCAACTTGACACTCTTCGCCACTTCTTCTCCCGTCTCCGCGCAGCCGTGGATTTTCGGGTAGAATATCAACGCAAGCTCGACACTCAAGCACGCGGCGATCGGCGTTATGAGCAGGAATTGGTGAGTGATTCCCTTACCCTTGCCGGGGTGGTGAAGAGCCTCCAAGTGAGCTTTACTTCAGAGGAGTGGGGTGTGATCTCGCTGCTGAGAAGCGCCGAGAGGCGTCGATCGCGCGATGTCGTTAAGTTGCGTACGATCGAGGACGATATTCGCCGCTCCCTGTCTCAGTTGTTGAAAATCGGTGTCATCGACACCCAGAAATCGCAGTTGGAAACGCGAACGGTGGCGTTACGGCGCGGCTCCGAAGAGCAAATCACATCCTCGAATCGATTTTTTGACCGTGATGAAGTTTTGACCTTCCTAAACCAATCTCTGGCCTCGAGGTATGGAGGTGAAAACGACACGTTCAAGGTTGCCTATCAGCTGGCAGCGGCCTTCGCTCGTCCGACCGTTCTGTTCAGTCAGGAGGAGACTGAGAAACTCGTGAAGCTTGCTCAGGACGAAGTGCCGAGAACGATCGGCATCGTCGAAGAGAACGAGCGCATAATCAGCAAGCACGAGCGGATTACCGAATTGGTAAAACTGAAATTGGATTCTCTGCGGCGGGCGAAGGCTGAGCGCGGTCAGGACGTGAACTTTGTTGCACAGTATGTCGGGTCAATCTCCCATGTATCGATGATCGTCGTTTTGTACGGCATTTACCTCTTCCTGTTCCGAAAAAGAATCTTCTACGACAACGGAAAATTGGTTTTGATTTCGCTCCTGCTCCTGATGGAGTCATTCTTTGCGTACCTAACGCTGAACATCGATACCGCAGCGCCCATCGAGTATCTTATTTTCGTGCCCGCCGCTGCAATGCTTCTTGCTATAATCTTCGATTCTCGTGTTGCATTCTACGGAACAGTCGTCATGGCCTTCATCGTGGCGGGGATTCGGGGCAACGACTACTCCATTGCTCTGGCTTCACTCGTCGCCGGTACGCTATCTGTGTACACGGTTCGTGACATTCGGAACCGGACGCAGATTTTTCGCTCCTTGGTGTTTATCCTTATCGGATATGCTGTGGCAATTTTTGCACTCGGTATCAGGCGGTTCGAGAGCCTTGACATCATCGTCGAACAGCTCGTGTTTGCGCTGGCGAACTCTGTATTCTCTCCGGTCCTTACATTCGGATTGTTGATCTTCTTCGAGAGAGTGTTCCGTGTCACCACGGATCTGACGCTGCTGGAGCTGTCGGATTTCAATCAGCCGGTGCTGCGGCTGCTCTCTGAAAAAGCACCCGGTACCTTCCATCACAGCATGATTATGGGGAATCTTGCAGAGACGGCCGCCGAGGCAGTCGGTGCGAATTCCACTTTGGCCCGTGTCGGTGCCTACTACCATGACATCGGAAAGACGGTCAAGCCGGAGTACTTCGTCGAGAATCAGATGGGGGCAATGAACCGGCACGAGAAGCTCGCTCCACAAATGAGCGCACTTATCCTCGAGTCGCACGTCAAAGAAGGTGTGGTACTCGGTAAAGAGCATGACCTCCCGGGGAAAATTCTCGATTTTATCCCGATGCACCACGGAACAACCCTGATGTCCTTCTTCTACGACAAGGCGATCAAAAAGAAAGGGAAGAAGGATGAAGTCAACGAGAGCGATTTCCGCTATCCCGGCCCAAAACCACAGACAAAAGAGACGGGGATTGTCATGCTGGCGGATTCCGTGGAAGCGACGGTTCGCTCGCTCGATCGTCCCTCGGTTGTTAAGATCGAGGAGACAATCGATGCGATCATCAAAGATCGATTCATTGAAGGTCAGCTGGATGAGTGTGAGCTCACCCTCAAAGATTTATCGAGAATCAGGGGAGCTTTCCTGAAAATCTTGGTCGGTATTCATCACCAGCGCATCAAGTATCCTGGGCAGGAGAGGGGACCGCAGCGGGCTGAGGGAGGAGAGGACGCTGGGTTTGAGGTTCAGAGGCCCAGAGGGAGACGGGTGCCGAAACGCAGGCGAGGAACATCCTCCTCAAGAGAACGACTTGGTCGCGCCAAGAAAATCGAAAGAACATGACCGAGCATCTTCGGTCCTATTTGCACTACCTGGAATTGGAGAAGAATGCCTCCTCGAATACCGTTGATTCCTACCGCCGCGACTTGATGCGGTACCTGGACCAACTCGACCGTGCAGGCATCAAAGCTCTCGACGCTGTCCAGGGTGAACATATTTCGGGATTTCTTCGCACGTTGGTCGGCGTTGGTCTTTCTCCTCGCAGCGTAGCCCGCAGTCTATCTGCAATCAAAGGCTTTCACAAGTTCCTGCTCGGTGAGCGGATCGCGGCGCACAACCCGACCGTCAACATTGAACCACCGAAGCGCTCGAAAACACTCCCGGGCGTGCTGAGCCAGGCGGAGATCGAACGGATTCTCAATCAACCGGATCCTGATCAGCCGTTGGGTCTCCGGGATAAAGCCATCCTGGAGACTCTGTATGCTACAGGTATTCGCGTGTCGGAACTCGTTGAGTTGAAACAGTCGAACCTGCAACTGGATCTTGGTGTTCTGCGAGTCATGGGGAAAGGCTCAAAAGAACGAATTGTCCCGGTCGGAACCTCGGCAACGGAGTGGATCGGGAAATACCGAGCGAACGTTCGTTCGAGTCTGATCAAGCAGAGTGATACACATGACGTGGTATTTCTCAACTCGCGCGGGAGACCGATGACACGCATGGCGGTATGGAATATCGTGCATCGATACGCGGAGAGCGCAGGCGTAGAGAAAGACGTGCATCCACACACCTTCCGACATTCGTTTGCGACTCATTTGCTGGAAGGGGGTGCGGACCTGCGTGCGGTGCAGGAGATGCTGGGACACTCCGATATTTCAACTACCCAGATCTACACCCATATTGATCGTGAGTATCTCAAAGAGGTCCATCGGACCTTCCATCCGCGACCGTAGAAACGTTGGCGCAGATCCCTGAGGGAGGATCTCTATCGTGTTGGAAGGACTCTTCGTACTTCCCATCCTGCTGTTTTCCGTTGTCATTCACGAAATCTCTCACGGCTACATGGCGTTGAGGTTAGGAGACCCGACGGCAAAGCGCAAGGGACGGCTGACGCTTAATCCCCTTCCACACATCGACGCGGTCGGGTCCGTTCTTGTTCCATTGATGTCGTTGATCGTTGCAGGGCAGGTGTTCATCGCCTGGGCCAAACCAGTGCCGGTCAATCCGCTGAATTTTCAGAATGCTCGTCGTGATGATATCTTGGTCTCGATAGTCGGTCCACTGTCCAACGTTGCTATTGCACTCTGCTGCACCGTCATAGTCGTTATTCTTTTGAACCTCTTGGCTGTCTTCGAGCCAAGTTCGCCAGGTTTTGTCAAGGATGGATTCGAATTTCTGATCCGCATGTTCTATGCCGGAATTCTCCTCAACAGCATCCTTGCAGTCTTCAATCTCCTTCCGATTCCTCCGCTCGATGGATCCCATATTGTGGCGTCGTTGCTTCCGCAAGAGTACGGTGAAAGGTATCGCCGCATTGGATTTTTCGGTATTTTTGTTATCATACTGCTAATGCGAGTGCCTGCGTTCAAGAGCGCGTTTATGAACTTTGTCGCCTTGCTCCTCGCTCCGTTTGATTCGATAATCTTGACGTTCGCCTGACGATATGGCTGTCGCAGAGTTTCCTTCCTCCAAAAGGCTAATGGTTATTCTGGCTGAAGGATACTTCGGCCCACTCGAATCAAAGACGGCGAACGGAGCCATACGCTATCTTCCTCAGCAGGTTGTCGGAATCATCGACAGCTCGAAGGCCGGAAAGACAGCCCAGGAGATCCTCGGCTTCGGCGGGAATATCCCCGTGTTCGAGAAACTGGAGGATGCCCTCCCTCAAGAACCAAATACGCTGTTGATCGGGATCGCGCCGATTGGGGGGCGACTTCCTGAGAAGTGGCGCAATGTCCTGCGTACCGGTATAGAGAACGGACTCCACGTTGTAAGTGGACTGCACTCGTTTGTGTCCGACGACTCAGAGCTTGTAGCGTTGGCCGAAAAGCACGGCGTTGAAATCTGTGACCTGAGAAAAATCCCGCCGGAGTACAAGGTGGTGTCACATGGCTCGTGGAAAACACGGCAGGCGAAGACGATCCTGACGGTCGGGACTGACTGCAACATCGGAAAAATGACTGTTTCGCTCGAGCTGCACAGGGAAATGCGGCGGAGGGAACTGAAGTCAGATTTTGTAGCCACGGGTCAGACTGGAATCCTTATCGGGGGGAAAGGAATCGCAGTTGACGCCGTCATCAGTGACTACATCGCCGGGTCGATCGAATTGGCAATTGACCGGTGCGCAATCGAGGGAGCCGAATACATCCACGTCGAAGGCCAGGGAGCGCTGACGCACCAGGGATACTCAGGCGTCACACTCGGCCTGATTCATGGGACAATGCCCGACGCAATGATCCTTGTTCATCAGCCGACGCGAAACTCTGACGACTACGGTTTTCCGTTAAGCGATTTGAGAATGTTTATTCGGTTGCACGAGGAACTCGTGAAGATCTT
>JAZGDX010000123.1:0-5281 GCA_036478305.1 Bacteroidota bacterium | reverse complement strand
GAATCCTGTCTCACTTTGCAACCTCTGACGAAAGAGATAAAACGTTCGCGTACCGGCAGCTTGAACGATTCCGGAAGGCGATCGACGAGGTCAAGTCGGCTGGGGTAGAGATCCCGCTTCGTCACATCGCGAACAGTGGGGCGATCTTGGATCTGCCCGATTCTTGCTTCGACATGGTCCGTCCCGGTATTAGCCTTTACGGTGTCTATCCTTCAAATGAAACCTCCGAAAGCTTTCCCGTTAGGCCTGTGATGAGTCTCCGGTCAAGCGTCGTCCTTGTGAAGGAGGTTCCTGCAAACACGAGCATCAGCTATGGAAGAAAGTACGTGACAAGCGTCGCAACGAGGGTCGCGACAGTTCCTATCGGTTACGCGGACGGATACAGCCGGCTATTGACCGATAAGTCGGAGGTTCTGATCCGTGGTCGCCGGTTTCGTACAGTCGGTGTCATCTGCATGGATCAATTGATGGTCGACATCGGAGAATCCGCAGACATCACGGTCGGTGATGATGTAACGCTCATGGGATGCAGCGGCTCGGATTGCATCACGGCTTGGGATCTTGCGGGTCGAATTAATACGACCCCGTACGAAGTTCTCTGCGCTGTGTCTGCGAGGGTCCCTCGGCTGTACACAAACGGATAAACAGAAAGCCCTAATAAATGGCAGCCTCGTATGCAGTGATCATGGCAGGAGGTGTTGGGACACGGTTTTGGCCTCGAAGCAGGGTAAAATCCCCCAAGCAGCTCCTGGAAATCGTCGAGAGAGAATCGATGATCAAAGGTACGGTGCGCCGGCTCGAGGGCTTGATCGACCCGGAACGGATCTTGGTCGTAACGAACAGGACGCAGAAGGATATTGTCCAGAAGCAAATCCCGGAGGTCGGAGCGAAAAATTTGATCATCGAACCCCTCGGAAGAGACACGGCGGCCTGCATTGGACTTTCCGCATTCTTCATCAAGAGGGTTGATCCCTCCGCTGTGATGGTCGTATTGCCCGCGGATCATGTGATTGAAGACGTTCCGGAATTTCATCGCACAGTGCGGCTCGCTGCAGATGTCGCTGCTGAATCTGGCTCGCTCATCACGATCGGAATCCATCCGACGCATCCGGAGACGGGATATGGCTATATCCAAATGGTCGATGAGGACGACGGGTCCAACCCCTTTTTCTCTCGCGGCGTCTATAAGGTGAAGACGTTTGCGGAGAAGCCGAACGTTCCGACCGCACAACGTTTCATCAGCAGCGGAGATTTCCTCTGGAATAGCGGAATGTTCGTCTGGCGTGTCGATGCGATCCTGAGGGAGATTGAGAGACTCCTTCCCGATTTGTACGTTGAGCTCTCAAGAGTCGAGGAGACGATAGAGACAGAAAGGTATCAATCAACGCTGGAGCTCGCGTATGGTCTGATCCGTGGAATTTCCATCGACTACGGAGTGATGGAGAAAACTGGCCACTCGTACGTAATCCGAGGGAAGTTTGGCTGGAGCGACGTCGGTTCCTGGGACGAACTGTACCGGCTATCGGTGAAGGATGCACACGGGAACCATTCTACCGGCAAAATCATCTCAAAGGATACGAAGAATACGCTTGTTCATTCTGTGCACCGACTCGTGGCGACGATAGGGGTGGAGGATCTGATCGTGGTAGCTACCGAGGACGCGGTTCTCGTATGCAAGCGCGGGAGGTCCCAGGACGTTAAGGAGATTGTCGACTACCTGAGGCGGAAACAAATGACCGAGTACTTATGAGGCTGGTGAGTCGTTCAGTCTTGGCGGTTGCGGGGGTAACTCTCCTTCTCGGCTGTTCCTCGTCTCCTCGATTCAGAATCGATGAGGGCACTCCCCGTCGAGGCCCCTCGAGTGATTCAGCCCGCGACAGGCAACAGGGAGTTGCTTCCTACTATGGGAAGAAATTCCATGGAAGGGCGACTTCAAACGGCGAAGTGTTCGATATGTACCAACTCACTGCAGCGCACCGTAGCCTTCCGTTCGGCACGAAAGTTCTGGTCAAGAATCTCAAAAACGGACGTGAGGTGATCGTTCGGATCAACGACCGTGGCCCATTCAAGCTCGATCGGATTATCGACCTTTCGTATGCAGCTGCAAAGCAGCTCGAAATTATAGGTCCCGGGACGGCCAAAGTGCTGCTCAAGATAATCAATTAACGACGATTCGAACTAAACAACTGTATGCCAAAGCGTCTCATCTCTGAGAAAGAAATCCGACAGATCGCAAAGTCGGGAGTGAAATCGATCACGGTCGACGAGAATACTATCGTTACCCCTACGGCTCGTGAAATCGCGACAAGGTTCGGCATAGCCTTTCTTCTCGGTAAGTCTGGATCCAGCGTGTCAGGTTCCGAGTCTTCACGAATCGGTGCTACAGACACACGTCGGTCGCCGGGAGCCAATCCTGCAAGTTCTACCGTCGTGGCGATCGGCAGCGACCATGGAGGCTACAAACTCAAGGAAACCCTCAAAACGTACGTAGCTGCGCTCGGCTACAAGATTGTGGATGTCGGGACCGACTCGGAAGAGACGTGCGACTACCCCGATTTTGCGTATGCTGCCGCTCGACTGATCTCTACCGGTGAAGCGTGGCGCGGTATCGTAATCGATGGGGCCGGGTCAGGGTCATGCATGGTAGCCAACAAGCTGCCGGGAGTTCGGGCTGCGAGCTGCACGAACGAATACTTGGCCCGCAGTAGCAGGGAGCACAATGATGCCAACGTATTGACGCTGGGCAGCCGAGTAGTCGGGACGGAATTGGCGAAAAGCATCGTTAAGGTCTGGCTCGAGTCTGTATTTTCGGGTGGCAGACATCGGAAAAGGGTGGACAAAATCGGAGATGTGGAGGAACGAATCCTGAAGTAGCGCTGTTATTGAGTTCAACAGATTCAAGCAGTACGGCCAGGTTGGTAAGCCTGGCCGTTATGCTATGAGCTGGATGATAGTGTAATCTCTAAGCCTTTAAATTTGAGTCAGTTGCGGAAATCCCTTTTTCAGGGTTGAAGCTGATCTTGCCAGTTGTTTGATTTTAAATAAGATAAGTCATATATTTGCAGTCGCATTTTAGGCACACGTGGAAATTGTGGTAACGAGAAGTAGTTACGAGCTACTGGAGTGAACCTCTTTATACATCCAAAGTATGTCGAACTATCGAAGGAGACAGACGAGAAGGACCCAAAAGGCAGGGAGTAGCTAGCGGTGTGGGTCACCTCGGCATTATGAGACTAGGAGACAATTTTGGGTTTTTGACGTTGTTTTGGGAGGTTCGAGTTTACATCGCGTTTCTACTAATTCCGGTAGTTCTTAGCTGTTCAGGAGACTTGAACCTCGGGATGCAACAAGCCTCTGCTCCTCCATCCTCTGAGAATCAAGAAAATATCGCACAGCTGAATCCAGCCTCCAAAAGAAGCGTAAGGCTTGATGCGCGAACGTATCGAACCATCCAGCGGTACGGGAAAACAATTAAGAGACGAGCCCGGGAATACGGGTTCGACTGGAGATTCGTTCTCGCCATCATGAAGCAGGAGTCCCAATTCGTTCCTGATGCCACCAGTCACAGAGGTGCGCATGGATTGATGCAGCTGATGCCGGTAACGAGGTACGAAGTGGCAAATGCTCTTGGGTACCAGCAGTCAGACCTGGCTCATCCGAGGCACAACATAGCAGGGGGCATATACTATTTTCGGAAGGTCTACGATCTGTTCGACGGCGCTGAGGCGGGCGAGAGGCTCCGACTTGCGCTTGCATCCTACAATGCTGGCGCTTTGCGCGTCTATGATGCCCAGGACGTAGCCGCTTATCTCGGGGAGCATCCTCATCAGTGGGCAGCAATTCGGGATGCTCTTCCGCTCCTGTCCAAGCGGTACTACACGCTCCATCAATATGTGTGGGCCGACGGGAAGCCGCGTAGTGGGTATTTCGGTGAGTGGAAGCAGACTTTGAATTACGTTGAAGGGGTCATGCGCTACTACAAGGATTATCGACGTACCCTTGAGTGATTGAAAGATATCCTGTCTGTGCTGCCTGATTCTGGGAGGGGTGCGAGAGCTGCCCCTCCCTTTTTTTATCTTCATCTGCTGGCGGAGCACACCTCACGGCAGGGCCCACCATTACCGTCCACTGGACGCCTTCCCTATTGATACCTTCCGACCAGTCAACGACAGAAGATCGGCTTCCTCACTCCAATTTGTCGATAGTAGGCGAATCGTTTGGTCCGGGCCTGTAAAGGCAGTCTTGGCATCATTATGCGGCGACCGAGAAACAGCCTGGCGGTAGGGACAACTGGCGTGATGCTCGGCGTGCTTTTCCACATAAGGCGAACTAATCTGCCTGGTTGGTCGGATCGAGGGTTACCGTATGAAGGTCCTGAGGAGTGAAGGCTTTGTTCCGTTCGGGCAGAATTGGGGTTTCGAGCTATAGATAGGCTGGTGGCTGAACCTACGGCAACAGCACGGCTGCGGAGAGGACGGTGGTCCACCGACCACTCCGGTCACCCTCAGCGGATTGGGTCACGTTGAATGTCTTGACAATCTTTCCGCTCATCTTGTAGATTTCTTCACGTTCGTCCCATGCCGTATCCGGATCGAAATCCACTCCGAGGGTCGTGGCGAGCATGGTAGCCGCCAGATCCTCAGCGTATTCTCCTGCCCTCTCGTCAGTTTCTCCGAACGGATGGTGTTCGGACAGATAGCCGTACTGGCTTTCATCTGCCGGTGTTGCCACTCCGATTGAAGCAGCGATCAGCCGGTTCGGCTCGTTCGTCGCGTTGCGAGCCATCACAACGAACGTGATCGCACCCGGTTGGAGCATCTTAATGCCATCCTCCTTGGGTATCCGTTTGCAGCCGGCAGGATAAATACTGGACACGGTGACGATGTTGTACTTTTCTATCCCGGCATTGCGGAGTGCCAACTCGAAGGACTGGAGATAGTCCTTGTGCTTGCCCACGCCTTTCGTGAAGAACACCTTCGTGGGTACGTACATTGCTCAATCCTCCTGGACGCTCGCGGTCCTGTTCAAGGATTAATGGATGTTCTTGGAATTCTCATCTTCGATCAGGATGACCTTCTCGGAGATCCGCACGAACTGATGTTTCCCAACTTTCAACACGAGCGGTCGCCCTTGCTTCGCGCGCCGGATCCTCTGGTAGATGCTGGTGATCTTTTTTCCGCCCACAGACACTCCTCCTTGTTGGATCAGTCTCCGGGCATCACTCTTTGAAGATGCCAATCCTTCTCGTACGATCAGATCAACGAGGAAGACCTCTTCTGCT
>JAZGDX010000122.1:0-3613 GCA_036478305.1 Bacteroidota bacterium | reverse complement strand
GTCGAATTCGAATGCATCGCTCTGCTCTCACGGATATTCCATTCGTTGACGTACACTGGTACTTGAAATTCAGCAGAAAACATCAAAGCTTTGGTGTTCGCGACCATGTGGTAGACGAGAAGCGAATCGGGCTCGTAATAGCGGGTGAGGCTGTTTGAGCGAAGGCGAAGCAAATCGGCGGGTGTGAAAATACGCAAAACAACTTCAACGATCACGAGCATAACGACAAACGTGTTCATGCTCAGAAGAAGTTTCTTAGAAATTTCGCTCACAGTTCTTGAATCCTTCCTCAGCATCCAAATGGTGCGTCGTCACAGATTCTCGACTCACTCCATGATGAAGATACTTCCGGCGCGAAACAAAAATAATAAGTTGCAGCTTGCGACGAACCTGATAGTCGGTTCCTCAATCTGTTTCTGGTCGAGAGATTTGCTGCCATTTGGAGGTTTGATGACGCGATGAGCCTATTTCTACTTTGTCCCATGTGATAATGTTTATTCTCGAGATCCAGACTTAGGGCACGACTGAGATTTACGTGGATCGTAGTCTAATTGAAAATTGGAGATTTCGTGCATCGAGAATTCCCCTAGTACTTGCATTTATGGTGGCAGTTCTCGATATTTGTCGAACTCTCGGAAAATTGCACCCGGTCCCGCGCGGGAGTGCTGGAGCTCCAGAATTGCTCCATCTCAACCTTCACTGGGGTAACACGATCAGGAGATATTTCTATGGAAAATCCCCCTTCCCAGTCTCCGCAAGAAAAAGTGCGAACAGCTCCTGGACGTGGACTGCAATGGCAGTGGGTATTCATGAGCATCGTGGTCGGAACGATGCTCGTGAGTTTATTCGTTACCGTTACCACTGCCGCATTCGGGAACCCATTCATTCCCGCTCTCATCGGCTCTCTCGGTTTTGTCGTGACCGGAATTATCATCGGCTATTTTTCGCCTGGTGTCACGATCAAGGAGCCTGCTATTGCCGGTGCCATTCTCGTCGTGATTGCTCTGTTCGTGCTTTACGTGGGGTTCAACTTCGAGTTGACCTGGTATGAAGCGCTGGCGGCCATTGGATTTGGGTTCCTTCTCTCGCTCCTCGGGGCCTGGATTGGAGAGGCGCTCCAGGGCCATGTCGCCACCAGAACCTACGGCTTGCAGTGGAAATGGATAGCCGTGGGCGTAACTGTGGGATTCGTGTTGAATAACTTTTTTGTGTTTCTAGTCTCACCTCTGTTTAACATCGACCTTATCGCTGTGCTAGTCAGTTTCTTGGTGAGCTTTGTGATCACAGGGTTCGTGGTCGGTTACAAGTCTCCGGGCGTCACGATCAAGGAAGCGGCAATCGCGGGGCTCCTCACAGTTGTGCTCGATTGGCTCATTTGGTTCATTGTGGACGCAGCGTTCAAACCCGTGCCGCTAGTGCATCTTGTCGTTACGTTGATTGCTGGCTTCCTTCTCGCGATGATCGGAGCTTGGGTCGGAGAAAAGTTGCAGGCAGCTCTTGAAGGGGCGGAAACATGATCCGAAAGCAAAAACGGACAGTCATGGTTGTCGATGACGAACAATCCTTGCTGGGGCTACTCGACGCTGACCTCGTCGCTCGCGGCTACAAGGTAGTCACCGCTGCAAGTGGAGCCGCAGCACTGGATATTCTCCACAAGCTCAAACCAAGCATCATCGTCTTGGACCTTAAAATGCCGGAGATGAATGGGTTCGATTTTCTGGTGGAAGCGAGAAAACTTCCAAACAGTTCCTCTGTTCCCTGCGTCATCTTAACAGGGGTTGACGACTATGCAGCAGTGCAGGTGGGAAAGTCCCTCGGCGTGAAAGATTATCTTGTAAAACCGGTTGAGCCAGGCCGGCTGGCGAGTACCATCGAAAAGATGCTGAAACAATCAAAATAAAGGCTCCTTCTTCACAGAGAAAGATGGGACTGCCGGTCAACTGTTTGCAAACCAGATCGGCAGTAAGAAGAAGAAGATGCTGGCTCCTGCGAGCGCAAATCCTGCAAGAGCACCCACCCCCCAAAGAAACATCCGAATGCCATCATCACGTCTCGAAGCCGCCTTGAGCGCACGATAAACGCAAATCGTGGACCATCCCAGACTGAGCAGACTCAACGAGCCAAATCCGATGAAGAGAAATTTATCCAGCGGTGGCACGTTTCAAGATACTTCGGTCCGTGGCGAAATGCAACTCGTCGATGCAATCGCACGCTTACAATTCTCCGGTATTTTCCGATACAACCGGCGTTCCTGACCATTTCCCCACAGGGATTGGTGCAAGATCCCGGCAGCAATTCCCACGGGGATCTCAATTTGATGAGATGGGTAATCCGACAGAGCCCAAGCCCGAGTCAAGGCTCGATTTGCCTGGGGATTCCTTAGGAAGATTACAGTTCGAATCCACGTCCACATCCTCCGGTTTCAAGTTCGCTTTAGCGACAGGTATGAGTGTCAGGAAGAAATGCTGGAGCTGGCTGTGCTCATGTCATTCATAATTTGGCTTCATTGTCCTGTCCTTTGGCAGTTACCAGGGTGGCGTCGGCTCGAATCTTTGAATGTACTCTGAAGAGCAGCTCGAGGAAAGGCGAGGGCGGATGGTGGAAGGCGATATTCACGGGGGGAAGAAGCAGACGACCTGTGGAATGCTGGGTACGTAGATGCGATGGAGGACAGGAGTTTCTCACACGGAGAGCTCAGTCTCTCTACGAGGGACGCGTTGGGCGTGCTGTATGATTTGATTCGTCTTTGTTCTTACGGTCGGAAGAAAATGTTTCATCTGTATCTTTCCAGCGAATCGTCTATCATGTTCTCAGGAAGATTTCCCGGCCCGAGGCTCATCCCGCCTATTTTCTTATGGGTTACTTACTGTACATCTGGCGGCGGTGGCGGCGGTGGTGGATCACCGGTCCCATCTCCTGAAGTGTTCAGCACTATGTCTGGCGGCGGCGGTGGTGGCGGTGGATCACCGGTTCCGTCTCCTGAATTGGTCCATACTATTGTCGCATCAATGTTACTTAGTTGTTCAGTAGTAATGCCAGCAAAGAGTAAAAAAAAACGAAGAAGGCTGCCACACAGAATAGCAGCGGACTTTTCTGAGATGTTGTCGCTTTCATGGTGAATTCTCCTTTTTTAAGGGTAGGATACAGTCCCGAGAGTGTTAGTGAGGATTATCCGGCGGGATGAGCCATCAGACGGGAAGATCGGGACAGAGGGAATGTACAGAATTTCTTGTGGAAACGCAAAATTGTTCTTCGTAAATACGCCGCCAAATTATCCTCGATTTCGAAAAATAGTGCTTGCAGCTGTCTAGAAAGCTTCCTATTTTGTGTTAAATGGTGTGGAACGCTGAGGGATAAAAACACTGGGAATCGAACGTAAGATCGTCATCTGGTGGAGTGTGTACTTGCTGCTGTCGTTCGCAAGTCTCTTGCTGCCTCACCGTCCCTTCCCGTGGATCGCCACCATCAACCATGGTCTGCAGGTACTTCTCGGGCTTGTCTGTCTCTACAGCGCCGCTCATGAGAAAAGGCGAACGAGGCCTATTTTCATCAACTTTGCCATTTTCTTCCTTTTTTCTATACCGCTCCAGTTGTCCGTTTTTGCTGGATCGGT
>JAZGDX010000121.1:0-6643 GCA_036478305.1 Bacteroidota bacterium | reverse complement strand
ATCCTCGCCTCTCATCGAGACCTTCAGCTTCTTTCCCGGCTGAAGCCCTTCTGCAATTCCTTCAATATCATAAGCTTCGAAACCTGTAAGGGACAGTTTTTGGCGGTTTTCTCCTTCAACGAATTGCAATGGAAGAACCCCCATCCCGATCAGGTTACTCCGGTGGATCCTTTCGAAGCTCTCAGCGATCACTGCCCGAACGCCGAGCAAGCGAGTTCCTTTCGCTGCCCAGTCACGCGAAGAGCCAGAACCGTATTCTTTTCCAGCGATCACGAGAAGAGGGGTGTCCTCCCCTTTGTATTTCATGGCAGCGTCGTAGATTGGGATGGGCTCTCGAGAGGACGGATGGATGGTCCATCCACCCTCAGTTCCCGGGGCCAACAGATTCCGGAGACGAATATTGGCAAAAGTGCCACGCATCATAACCTCATGGTTGCCGCGCCGCGAACCGTAGGAGTTAAAATCACTTGGCTCAACTCCACGACCAATGAGGTACTGTCCTGCCGGGCTCTTTGCCGCAATCGATCCTGCAGGCGAGATGTGATCAGTCGTAACTGAATCTCCGAGAAGCACAAGGACCCTCGCACTCCGAATGTCTTGCTGCGGCTGCGGATCCATCGGCATGCGTTCGAAAAACGGCGGAGACTTGATATACGTCGAAGACTCATCCCAAACAAAACGATCTCCTGTGGGAATTGGCATACTGTTCCAGCTCTCATCACCTTCAAAGACGTTCGCATACTGCTTTTGGAACATCTCCGATTTTACACACGATCGAATCGTATCTTCCACTTCTTGTGGAGTCGGCCATATATCTTCAAGATAGACCGGCTTCCCATCTTTGTCCTGCCCTATCACTTCGTGTTGAATGTCGACATCCATCGTGCCAGCGAGCGAATACGCAACCACGAGTGGAGGCGACGCGAGGTAGTTCGCCCGCACAAGAGCATTGATCCGACCCTCAAAGTTGCGGTTTCCCGAAAGCACCGCAGCTGCAACGAGGTCGTGCTCCTGAACGGCTTTACTGATCGGCTCAGGAAGCGGACCGCTGTTGCCGATGCAGGTGGTGCAGCCGTAGCCCACAACGTGGAATCCTAACTCCTCTAGAGGCTGGATCAACTGTGCCTCCCGAAGGTAATCGGTTACAACCTTCGAGCCCGGTGCAAGACTCGTCTTGACCCATGGCTTGGATTTGAGTCCACGTTCCAGAGCTTTCCTCGCAAGGAGTCCCGCCGCAATCATGACCGATGGGTTTGACGTATTCGTGCAGCTAGTGATCGCAGCAATCACGACGGAACCATGTCCGAGGGTGAACTCCGAGCCGTTCATTCGGACAGGTACGGAGGGCATCAGCTTGGCAAATTGGGCCGGGATGCCCGACCTCTTTGAAGACGCTTCATCGCTCCCACCCTCCCCAACCCATTCTGTTAGGGTGGTCTTGTCGAGTTTTGCCCCTCTGCTTTCGAGCATCTCGACGAGCGCGTCGCGAAATGATCGCTTCGCTTCAGAGAGCGCCACACGATCCTGCGGCCGTTTAGGCCCAGCAAGGCTCGGCTCAACGGTTGCCAGGTCAAGTTCAGCCACATCTGAAAAAGCCGGCTCGGGACTATCATCCGTATGAAACAGTCCTTGCTCTTTACAATAAGCCTCTACGAGCCCCACCAACTCTTCGCTTCTCCCCGTGAACCGGAGATAGTTCAAGGTTTCCCCATCGACGGGAAAATATCCGACAGTCGCTCCGTACTCTGGTGACATGTTGCCAATAGTTGCGCGATCAGGCAAGCTCAGGGATGACAAGCCGGGACCATAGAACTCGACAAATTTCCCAACGACTCCCTTCTTGCGGAGAATTTGAGTTATGGTGAGAACGACATCAGTGGCAGTGGCTCCAGGTTGAAGCGTTCCGAAAAGTCGGAATCCGACAACTTGAGGAATGAGCATAGAAATCGGTTGGCCCAACATCGCTGCTTCCGCTTCGATCCCACCGACCCCCCAACCCAGAACACCCAGTCCGTTGATCATCGTCGTGTGGGAATCGGTACCGACGAGTGTATCGGGATAAACTAGGAGCTGCCCATCCTCTTCCCCCGTAAAAACCACTCTGGCAAGGTATTCCAAGTTGACTTGATGACAGATGCCTGTATCAGGTGGAACAACACGAAAATTCTGAAATCCTTGCTGCGCCCACTTCAAAAAAGCATATCGTTCCTTGTTTCGCTCGAATTCTCGATCCGCGTTGAAGCGGAACGCCACCGACGTTCCAAATTGATCGACCTGAACCGAGTGGTCTATCACGAGATCAGCAGGCTGAAGGGGATTGATGCGCTTTGGATCCCCTCCCATGGCAACAAACGCATCCCGCATCGCAGCGAGATCAACTGCTGCGGGCACACCGGTAAAATCCTGCAGCAAGACGCGCGCAGGAATAAAGGCGATTTCTGTGTCCGGCGGAGTCATCGGATTCCAGTGCACGAGGGCTTCAATGTCTTCTCGTCGAACGATTCTTCCATCTTCCTGCCGGAGAAGATTTTCCAGCAGAATTTTCAGTGAAATAGGTAGGCGGGCAACAGCCCCGACACCGCTCTTTTCCAGTCGGTCGAGTGAGAAGAAATCATAGGAACTCCCCCTAACTCTGAGCGATGTCTTCGTCCGATAACTATCACGCTTCTCCACTGCAGTTCTCCTTGTCAATTCCTTTCGACAGCGATATCAATCCGCGAGGGATTTTCACCGATTTTTCTGTAGGCGCGATATAGCTGAAAAATCCCGGACCCTCAGGGTTTAACGCTCTGTTATGCAATATAGCAAAAAAGTCGAAGACAAAAAAGATGCGTTGCTCGAAACAGCAGCCTCGCACATGTCTTCCTCTGCCGTGACGAAAACCGACAATGCAAGGACTTACTGATCGTGTTCAGAAAAAATGGACGTGTTCTCCGTAGCGCACCGGACTGTCATGAACTGTTCGATCGCTTCGTCTCGAAAGCCCTGCTTCTCCGCAGTTTATTGTAAACACCTCTCGACCAGCTCTTCCTGCTATCGGCAACCGTGGGATGCATCAAGACTGCCCCCGCGAGCGGCAATTTCTTGATTGGTCGTTCAGGATTCAAAGTGCTGCTGAATGTGCTGCGTGGAGGGCAATGGTCGCAATGTGGATTACAGGAGGGAAAGGTTTGGAGAAATATTTAGCTCATGATGCCTTTAACGCTATCCCTTGTTCCATACCGAGACCATTGATGGATCGGGCGACCGGAGTGGGCAAGTGCGTGAGAACAAGTTGTTCAACGGCGGTCGACCTAATCGCTTCATCGATGTTCACATCTCCACGGGCCGGCCAGGATCCCATTCAACTTTGATCTGTTCAATCTTCAAGATGCCTTGAGCGCAGCGATGAGATCGAGCATCATCTTCTTGCCATCACCAAACAGCATCAACGTGTTATCGGCCGCGAATAATGGATTTGGGATGCCGGCAAACCCAGGCCTAAGGCTGCGCTTGATGACGACAACAGTTCGCGACTTGTCCACGTCGAGAATCGCCATGCCGGCAATCGGACTCGAGTCGTCGCTGCGCGCCACAGGATTGACAACATCGTTCGCACCGATCACGATTGACATGTCAGTCTGTTCAAAGCTCGGATTAATCTCATCCATTTCCTTGAGTTTCTCATAAGGAATGTTGGCCTCGGCGAGAAGAACATTCATATGCCCAGGCATACGCCCCGCGACCGGATGGATTGCATATTCTACAACAGCTCCCCTAGATTCGAGCAGATTGGCGAGGTCACGAACAGCATGTTGGGCCTGGGACACGGCCATTCCGTACCCGGGGACGAACACAACGCGGCGGGCAGTCTCAAAAAGCATTGCTACCTCCTCCGGAGAGGTGGACTTAACCTTTCCGGCATAAGTGTCTTCTCCACCGACCGCGCGCTCCGCCACTACTCCCACACCGCCGAAGAGAACATTCGGTAGCGATCGGTTCATCGCTTTACACATGATATTTGTCAGGATGAGCCCTGCCGCTCCGACCAAGGAGCCGGAAATGATAAGGACATTATTGGAGAGGACAAAGCCAGTAGCGGCAGCAGCAAGACCGGAGTAGCTATTCAGCAGCGATATCACCACAGGCATGTCTGCCCCCCCAATGGCGATCACCAACATGACACCGAGGATAGAAGCAACGCCGACAAGTATCAAGTAAATCCAGGTTGAAGTTGGCTCAGCGACCAGCCACGCGCCGAGACCGAGCACAGTCAGAAACAGCACCACAGTGACGACATGGCGTCCCTTGAACAGAACCGGGCTCTCAGTGATAATTCCTTTGAGCTTTCCAAAAGCCACAAGGCTTCCCCAAAAGGTGACCCCACCGATGAGACCCGATGTTGCCGTAGCCACAGCAAAGTCTGTCGAAAGTTCTCGGGCCAGGATCACAGCTTCAACCAATGCGGCTCCGGCTACGAGTGCGGACGCACCTCCTCCGAGTCCATTCAACAGTCCCACAAATTGGGGCATGGCGGTCATACGAATTTTCACTGCAACGGTCGCGCCAACGGCGGAGCCGATCACCACGCCTGCCAGAATCATCTCGAAGCTCACGATCTGGCGATCGAGTAGAGTGACCACGACCGCGATGAACATCCCCGTAGCACCGAGAAGATTCCCCCGTACTGCGGTCCTCGGGTGGGCAAGACCTTTGAGTCCCAGCACAAACAACACCGCAGCAATGAGGTAGACAACGTTGACGAGAGCAGGTGACATAAATTAGCCCTTCCGCTTGAACATTCCGAGCATCCTATGCGTCACCATGAAGCCGCCCACAACGTTGACCGTGGCGAATACGACAGCACTGAACCCGAGAACCGTCGTCAACACCGTGTGCTGCGAGCCCGCCGAAAGGATGGCGCCGACCACGGTAATGCCGGATATTGCATTTGCGCCTGACATCAAAGGCGTGTGAAGGGTCGGCGGCACTTTCGTGATCACCTCAAATCCGACAAAGACGGCCAGGACAAATACGGTCAACGAGATAACGAAAGCGTCCATCAGGTATTACTCCTTTTCACGTCCGGTGGTAGTGGTCGACTTCAACCCGAACAATTGACGCACTCGCGGATGCACAACCTCACCTCCGCGAGTCACCATGGTCTCCCGTGTGATCTCATCATCCATGTTGAGTTGCATTTGACCATTCTTCAGAAGGTGCAGGACGAAATTGGAGATATTCTTAGCATACAACTGACTCGCATGATGCGGGATCGTGGATGCCAGGTTGGTTATTCCGACAATCGTCACCCCATGTTCCGCGACCGTCTCCCCCGGTCTGCAAAGCTCACAGTTGCCGCCTCGTCGCGCAGCAAGATCAACAATGACGGACCCTGGTTTCATGCTCTTCACCATTTCGCCAGTGATCAAGACCGGCGCCTTCTTTCCCGGAACCATTGCGGTCGTGATGATAACATCGCTCTCAGAGACGAATTTTGCCATCACTTCCTGCTGTTTCCGATAGAATGCCTCGTCCATGGCTTTTGCGTAGCCACCTGCATCCTCCGTGTCACGAGTCTCCAACGGGAGTTCAACGAATCTTGCCCCCAAACTCTCTACCTCCTCTTTCACTGCGGGACGAATGTCGTATGCATGCACCACTGCCCCCAGTCGATGTGCAGTGGAAATCGCCTGAAGCCCCGTCACGCCCGCTCCGACTACAAGCACTCGAGCTGGAAAAACCGTACCCGCCGCTGTCATCATCATCGGAAAAATTTTGGGAAGGTGGGAAGCAGCAAGTAGAACAGACTTATAGCCGGTTATGGTGGACATGGAGGAGAGAACATCCATGCTCTGGGCGCGAGTGATGCGCGGCAGGAGCTCCAAAGCAAACGAAGTCACGTTGTGCCGAGCCAGTTCCTCAAGCGCCTTCGGTTCCTCCAAGGGCCTGAGGAATCCAATGATGACCTGACCGGCACGAATGAAATCGAGATCGGCACGTCCTGCGTCGGGGTTCGCGCCCAATCCACGCACCTGGAGGATCACATTCGCAGCACTAAAGATCTCAGAGCGCTGGCTCTCAATCCGCGCGCCTCTCTCCTGATAAGCGTCGTCGGAGAACCCTGCGGCTTCACCACTCCCTGATTCCACCCACACTTCTACCTGTGCTTTTATCAGTGCGGGCAGGACAGCTGGAACGAGCGCTACGCGCTGCTCACCTGCGAATGTTTCCTTGGGAACTCCTATGATCATGAGGTCCTCTGGAACTCGAAGCAAAATCCAACATAATTTAATGATTTTTTCTGAGAGATGCAGTTCAGCGGAAAATTCCTATTGAGAGAGCCCTTACGGAAGATTCCTCAGGGCATTCAGCTCTGCCACGAGGAGCTCGATGCCGTATCTGAAAAGCCTTCTCCTTCGCTGCTTCTTCAAGTGTTCTCCAAGAGGGGTCTCCGGACGAAAGAAATCGGATTCCCTTCTCCATCAGGAAGCTGGCTCATTGGGGCATCTCAGTCACAAGATCCTCAACCAGCATTTCCTTCGAGATCATCTACGATCTTTCCCTTTCACACTCGTCCGCGAGCTCCTTTTTCCGATCTGCCATCACATCCCGCATCGGAAGCACGAAGACTTCGCCCTCTGCAATTTTTGTCCTGTGAACT